>NZ_JBFAXX010000009.1:0-161839 GCF_040680995.1 Kitasatospora sp. NPDC051914 | reverse complement strand
GGCGCCGTCCGCCTGGTGACGCCGAGCGGGAACCACCCCTGACGAGCAGTCGGGGGGCCCGGCCGGGGCGCCCCCCCCGGCGGGGGCCCCCGCGGGGGGGGGGGGGCGGCCCTCGGGAGGGGGCGGCAGTCGGCTTTCGGGCCCGTACGGACACGGGCGGGGCCTGCTACGGCTTGGGCAGGGTGCAGCCGGCCCGGTTCAGGTCGAGCTTGTTCCCGGCGGCGAAGCAGGCGGGGATGAGGTAGGTCTCCTGGGCGTAGTTGATGCCCTTGCGGACCGTCACCGTGCCGCGCTGGTCGACCTCGCAGGGGTTGTTGACGGTGCAGCGCTCGCCGTCCTCGTTGCCGGTGTTGTTCACGGCGACGACCTGGCCGGTGGCGGTGTCGACCACCGGGGAGCCGGAGGTACCGCCGATGGTGTTGCAGCTGGAGGTGTAGCGGACGGAGTCCTTCCAGGTCCAGTCGCCCTCCTTCAGCCGGTACGCGAAGCCGTCGATGCTGCAGGAGTAGATCCGCTTCCAGTAGCCGGATACCACCTTGATGGAGGTACCGGCCACCGGGTGGCTCGCCGACATGGTCAGCGGGTTGATCCCGTAGCGGGACTTGATCGACGCGTAGGTGGTGGTGAGCTGGTACAGCGTCACATCGGTGTCGGTCATGGTGCTGTAGACCACCTTGCTCGCCCGCAGCGTGCCGAGGCTGCCGCCGGAGGAGTTGAGCAGGGTGAAGCTACGGTTGGACGACCGGTTGGTGATCACCTGGCCCGGCGCGGGCATGCCGGTCTCCAGGCAGTGGCCGTTGGTGAGCACCAGCGCCGGATCGGTGGAGACCGAGCCGGGGAGCCGGACGACCGAGCCCGAGCAGTTGCTGAGCGCGACGGTGCCGGCGAAGTCGACGGTGCCGGCCGCGGCGCCCTTGGTCGCGGCCGAGGCGGGAGCGGCACCGGCCAGCGCGGTGGCGCCGCCGAGCAGCAGGGCCAGGGACACGCCGATGAGCGGCTTCTTCATGGGAGGGCCTCTCGGAGTGGGGGTCCTCCAAACCTGGCGTGTTCATGACGCTACGTCAATATGCCCGTATGAATTACTGGTTACAACAACCGCCTGCGGGAGCCCCCGGGGCGCAGGGAAGGCCGACCACAACAGGGGCGCGGGGGACTGCGCAGTGCGGGAGCGGCGCACACGCCGATCAGGGCACCCCGAGGCCGCACAGCCCCCACGCCCCGGGTCGACTCAGCCCTCGTCGAGCCAGTGCCGCCGCCCCGTGGTGATCAGCCGGAGCTGGGTGCGGGCGGTCCGCGCGATCCGCTCCTCCCCCGCCGGCCCGGCCTCCAGGAAAGCGGCGGCGGTCGCCACCATGTGCTCGACGTAGAGCTCGGCCAGCATCCGCACGTCCGCCTCCGGCCACCCCTCGGAGGCCGGCTGGGCGGCGAGCCCGGCCGCGACCTCGTCCGCGAAGCGCCCGAATTCGGCGGCGATGGCCTCCCGCACGGGCCGCACCCCGCCGTGCCGCTCGCGGGCCAGGAACCGGACGTGGGCCCGGTGTTCGCGGACGTGGTCGGCGATCAGCTCCACGCTGCGGTCGATGATCTCCTCGGAGCCGTCCTGCTCGGCCAGCACCCGGCGGATCATGCCGTGCAGGCTGGCGAGCGACTCCTCGACCAGCACCACGGCCAGTTCGGAGAGGTCGCGGAAGTGCCGGTAGAAGCCGGCCGGGGAGAGCCCGGCCTCGCGGGTCACCTCGCGGACGCCGACGCCGCTGAGGTTCTGGTGCTCCAGCAGCCCGAGGGCGGCGTCGAGGAGGGCGCGGCGGCTCTGCTGCTTCTGGGCCTGGCGGACCCCGGGGGTGTGACTCACATCATTCAGTAAACAACCGTTTGCCGACTTTGGCGAGCGCCGGAGCGCGTACGATGGAGAAGTCGGCGAACAGTCGTACACCGAATCGGCTGCCGACCGGGGAGAGGACACCTGCCGTGAGCCTTCTGATCGTCATCGTCGCCATGGGCCTCCTCGCGGGGGCCGCGATCCACACCTCCATGCCGGTCTTCCTGGCCGCCTCCTCCGCGATCGCACTGTGGCTGCTGGCCTTCGGCGTCCGCGAGCGGCTCGCCCGCGCCCGGCACCACTGACGGCACCGACCGGCCGTCGACCCGTACCCGGCACCACGACATCCCACCGGAGTCCTGCCATGGCACAGTTCGCCACCCGCACCACCGCCGACGGCGACCAGATGGCCGTCGCCTCGTTCCTGCTGGCCCTGCCCGGGCTGCTGCTCTTCAACATCGTCCTCGGCCCGGTCGCGATCACGCTGGGCACCCTGGCGCTGGTGCGCGGCACGGGGCGCCGCGGCCGGGCCCTGCTCGGCATCGCGCTGGGCGTCGCCGACCTGGCGGTGCTCGCCGCGGTGACGCTGGCCGGACACGGCACCGTGTGGCAGCTCGGCGCCTGATCCGGTGCGGCAGTGCGCCCGGTCCCGCCCCCTGTGGCGGGACCGGGCGCACCGGTCGGGTCGGCCGTCAGGCCGTCGGTGCGGTCCACTTCTGGTTGGCCGCACCGGTGCAGCTCCAGATCTGGATGCGTGCACCGTTCGAGGGGCTGTTGTCCGTCACGTCCAGGCACTTGTTCGCCTGAGGGTTGACGATGTCGTGCGTCGACGGGTTGTACGTCCACTGCTGGGCGCCCGTGCCGTTGCAGTCGTAGAGCTGGGTCTTGGCGCCGTCGGCGGTCGACCCGGCCGCCACGTCCAGGCACTTGCCGAGTGCGCGGATCGTCCCGTCGCCGCCGACCGTCCAGTTCTGGGCGCCGCTGCCGTTGCAGTCGTAGAGCTGGACGGCGGTGCCGTTGGCGGAGTTGGCGCCGGCGACGTCCAGGCACTTGCCGGACAGGCCGGTGATCCGGCCGGTCGCCCCGCCGCCCCCGCCCTGGGTGCCGGCCCAGGTGAAGGTGGCGGAGGTCTTCGCGGGCAGGCTGTAGCTGAAGTTCTGCCCGCCCCAGACCACCCGGACGGTCTGTGCGCTGCCGCTGTCGTTGTACGCGATCAGCGCCTTGGAGCCGTCCGGGTTCTGCCAGGCCACGTTCGGCACCGCGGAGTTGGCGGTGGAGGCGATCCGGTGGGCACCGGGCTTCACGAACTTGGTGAGGTGGCCCATGGTGTAGTACTCGACGGTGAAGTCGACCTGCCCGCTGCGGGAGTCGCCGTTGTGCACGGCGACCAGGCCGGTGCAGGTGCCGCAACCGCCGTAGTGCGGGCCCATGTTCTGGTCGACGGCCAGGCTCCACTTGGTCACCGACTTACCCCAGTTGCGGGTGTAGTCGATGATGTTGCGCATGTCCTCCTGCTGCTGGTTGCCGATCCAGGTGCCGCCGGAGTGCTCGGTGTCGAAGGCGTCCACGGTCGGGTACTGGTTGTGCACGGTGGTCTGCATCGAGACGTCGCCGCCGTAGCCGTGCCAGGCCATGCCGCCGAAGTTGGGGTGGGTGCGGACGGCCGCGTCGTCCATCACGGGCGCCGCGTAGCCGTTGTACTGGTCCCAGTTCCAGTCCAGGGCCAGTACCTTGGTGGACAGGCCGGCCCCGGCCAGGGCCGGCAGCAGGTTGTTCTTGGTGAAGTAGGCGAGGCCTGAGCCGTTCCAGCTCATCGACGGGTAGCCGGCGCAGCAGGTCGGCTCGTTCTGGACCGTCACGTAGTTCACCGGGACGCCCTGGGCCTGGTAGGCCTGCAGGTACTTCACGAAGTACTGGGCGTAGGAGCCGTAGTACTCGGCCTTCAGCCAGCCGCCGTTGAGGCTGCCGTTGTCCTTCATCCAGGCGGGCGCCGTCCACGGCGAGGCCATGGTGGTGAGGGCCGGGTTGAGCTGCTTGGCCTGCTTGGTGAGCGGCAGGACGTCGGCGAGGTCGTGGCCGACGGTGAAGCCGTTCAGGCCGGGGTCGACGGATCCGGCGGGCTGGTCGTCGTAGGTGTAGCCGTAGCGGGCCAGGTCGGAGGAGCCCATCGGGTTGCGCAGGAAGGACAGGCCGATGCCCTCGGTCGGCGAGAACAGCTTGCGCATGGTGGCGTCGCGGGTGGCTGCGCTCAGGGCGCCGCTGCTGTTCATCAGCCAGGCGGCGGTGTCGGTGAAGGAGGCGCCGCCGCCGGTGAACTGCTGGTAGCGGGTGGACTCGTCCACCGAGATCAGCTGGCCTCCGCTGCCGGAGCCGGAGTCGAAGGTGAAGGCGGCCTGCTGGGCGAGGCCGCGGGTGACGTGGCGGCCGCCGGCGTCGTCGGTGGTGGTGAGCCAGACGTTGACGGTCTCGCCCGCCGCACGGGCGTCGGGCGCGCCGGTCAGCAGGCCGGTGGCGGCCAGGGCGCCGGAGAGCAGGACGGCGGCCGTCCTGCGCGTACGGACGGCATGGTTGGGTGGGGGCCAGGCCATGATCGTGTCCGCCTTCGTTCGGAGATGGATGGGGATGCGCGATTGCCGGCCGGCGGTCGAGATTCAACTCCTGATGCCGATGCACCGTCAAGTCATTGGTATCGACCAACATTCGATCAACTCCTGAAGACGGAGAGCGCTTGCCGCCTCATCCGGCCGCAAAAGTTGACGAATCATCTGAAAGGAAAGTTTCCAGTTGACTTGACGTGACCACCTCCGGGCTAGTTGACTCCAGCTCCCGTCGCCCCCACCGACCGGAGGACCAATGCACCGCCGCCATCGCCGCCGTCGGCCGCCCGCGGCCGCCGCGCTGCTCGCCCTCGTCTGCGCGATACCCGTCGGCATCAGTGCCACTGCGTCCGCGGACGCCGCCCCGCCCGCCTTCGCCCACCCCGGCGTGCTCGTGAGCAAGTCCCAACTCGAGTTCGTCCGGGGCAAGGTGCAGGCCGGGGCGCAGCCGTGGAAGGCCGCCTACGACCAGATGCACGCCAGCAAGTACGCCTCGCTCGCTCGAACGCCCAAGCCCCGCGCGGTCGTCGAGTGCGGCTCGTACTCCAACCCCAACTACGGCTGCACCGACGAGCGCGAGGACGCCCTGGCGGCCTACACCCTCGCCCTGGAGTGGTACATCACCCGGGACAGCCGCTACGCGGCCAAGGCCGTCCAGATCATGGATGCCTGGTCCGGCACCGTCAAGGACCACACCAACAGCAACGCCCCGCTGCAGAGCGCCTGGTCGGCCTCCACCTGGCCGCGCGCCGCCGAGATCATCCGCTACACCTACAACGGCTGGCCCGCCGACAAGGTCGACCGCTTCGGGCAGATGCTGCGCAACGTCTACCTGCCGAAGGTCGTCAACGGCTCCCGCTCCAACGGCAACTGGGAGCTCAGCATGACCGAGGCCACCATCGGCATCGCCGTCTTCCTCAACGACCGGACGGTCTACGACAAGGCGGTCGCCACCTTCCGCGGCCGGGTGCCCGCCTACGTCTACCTGGCCTCCGACGGCGCCCTCCCGAAGACCTCGCCCGGCAGCGGCCTCGACACCCGCGACGAGATCGTCAAGTACTGGCAGGGCCAGACCACTTTCGTCGACGGCCTCACCCAGGAGACCTGCCGGGACCTCACCCACACCGGGTACGGGCTCTCCGCGATCGCCCACGTCGCCGAGACCAGCCGCATCCAGGGCCAGGACCTCTACCCCGAGGTCGCCGACCGGCTGCGCCACGCCCTCGGCCTCCAGTCCAAGTACGAGCTGGGCACCGCCGTCCCGTCCTGGCTCTGCGGCGGCAAGCTCTCCCAGCACATGGGCCCGGTCACCGAGGTCGGCTTCAACGCCCTGCACAACCGCCTCGGTTACGGCATGGACAACACCCAGAAGCTCACCGAGCAGCGCCGCCCCGCCGGCACCGACAATCTCTTCACCGCCTGGGAGACCCTCACCCACGCCGGCAACCCGTCCTGAGCCGGGCGCCCGAGGGGGAGCGGAGCCGCCCTCACCCCCGGTCGGCCGCGCCGGCGTCCCGCATCCGCCGGACGGACTCGGGGGTGAGGTACCGGCCGAGGACGTCGAGGGCTGCGAGCACCTCGGCGAGTGCGGCGGGGTCGTCGGTGCCGAGGGCGGCGGCGACGGCCGGGTCGACGGGCGCGGCGGCGGCCAGGGCCGAGCGCTCGGAGACCTCGGCGGCCTTGCGGACGAGGGAGCGGCGGCGGTCGGCCGGGTCGGTCTCCGTGACGACCGACCCGGCCTCGCGGAGCCGGGCGACGCAGCCGGACACCTGGCTCTGCGGCAGGCCGGTACGGGCGGCGATCTCTCCGACGGCGCTGCCCGGGTGTTCGACGATGTCGCCGAGGACGACCAGGACGGCACGGGTGCCGGTGGACTGCGGGCCGATCCCCGCAGTGGGAATGGCCTGCTCGCCGATCTTCATCAGGGTGCGGCCGAGGGTGACGAGTTCCAGTCCGTTCACCGCCCCAGACTACATCCGGCCAGATGCATCTCAAATATATACATCTCTCTTGATGCATCTCTCTTGATGCTTTACGGTGGCAGTCATGACCCCCACTGCCCTGCTCCCCGTTCCCGGCGCCCTCCTCCACCACCAGGTCCGCGGCAGCGGCCCGCTGCTCCTCGTCGCGCAGAGCGGTGAGGGGGACGCCGACCGCAGCCGCGACCTGGTCGACCGGCTCGCCGCGGACTTCACCGTCGTCACCTACGACCGCCGCGGCCTGTCCCGCAGCTTGCCCGACGACCCGTCGGAACCCGTGGCGATGGCCACGCACGCCGACGACGCGCACCGACTGCTGACCGAGCTGACCGACCGGCCCGCACTGATGCTGGGCTGCAGCTTCGGCGCCGCGATCGGCCTCCACCTGGCGGCGCGTCGTCCCGGGCTGCTGCACACGCTGATCGCCCACGAGCCGGCCGTCCCCGAACTGCTGCCCGCCGGGGAACGCGCCGACACCGAGCGCGAGTTGCGCGCCGTCACCCGCACCTACCGGGAGGAGGGCTGGCTCGCGGCCGTCCGCCGGGTCACGGCCGTGCTCGGCATCGACCCGCACCACCAGGACACCGAACCGGACGTCACCGCCGAACCGATCACCGAGGCCCGCGCGGCGAACTTCGCCGGCTTCCTCACCCGCGACATCGACACCATCCTCGGCGGCGGCCTCGAACCGGCCGACCTCGACGCCCTGCGCAACGGCCCGACCCGGATCGTCCCGGCCGTCGGACGCACCACCCCGCACCAGGTCTTCGACCGCCGCTGCGCCGAGATCCTCGCCGGCCACCTGGGCACCGACCCGGTCGAGTTCCCCGGCGGCCACAACGGCAACCTCACCCACCCCCGGGCCTTCGCCACCCGGCTGACCTCGCTCCTCCCCCGCTAGGGCCCGTCCACGGCGAAGGCCGCCCGGGCGACGGAATCGCCCGGGCGGCCTCTGAGGGTGATGCGGGTGGATCGGGGGGCCTGCCGGCCTCAGCCGGCCAGCGGGCGGACGGCGGTCGGGGCGTGGCCCGGCTCGGTGGCGAGGTCCTCGAACTCGACCACGCTGGCGATGTCGGTGCCGCTCATCGCGATGTTGGTGACCCGCTCCAGGATCGCCTCGACGACGACCGGGACGCGGAACTCGGCGGCGAGCTTCTTGGCCTCCTCGAAGGCCGGCAGCAGCTGGTCCGGCTCGGTGACCCGGATCGCCTTGCAGCCCAGGCCCTCGGCGACCTTGACGTGGTCGACGCCGTAGACGCCCAGCTCCGGCGAGTTGAGGTTCTCGAACTCCAGCTTGACCTGGAAGTCGATGTCGAAGTTCCGCTGCGCCTGCCGGATCAGGCCCAGGTACGAGTTGTTCACCAGCACGTGGACGTACGGGATGCGGTGCTGGGCGCCGACCGCCAGCTCCTCGATCATGAACTGGAAGTCGTAGTCGCCGGAGAGCGCGACGACCGGCGTCCCGGGGTCGGCGGTGGCGACGCCCAGCGCGGCCGGGACGGTCCAGCCGAGCGGGCCGGCCTGGCCGCAGTTGATCCAGTGCCGCGGCTTGTAGACGTGCAGCATCTGCGCGCCGGCGATCTGCGAGAGGCCGATGGTGGTGACGTACCGGGTCTCCGGACCGAAGGCGCGGTTCATCTCCTCGTACACGCGCTGCGGCTTGAGCGGCACGTTGTCGAAGTGGGTGCGGCGCAGCAGGGTGGCCTTGCGCTCCCGGGTGGAGGCGGCCCAGGCGCTGCGGTCCTTGAGGACGCCGGCGGCGCTGCGCTCCTTGGCGACCTCGACGAAGAGCTCCAGGGCGGCCGCGGCGTCGGAGGCGATGCCGTAGTCGGGGGCGAAGATCCGGCCGATCTGGGTGGGCTCGATGTCGACGTGCACGAAGGTGCGGCCCTTGGTGTAGACGTCGAGGCTGCCGGTGTGGCGGTTGGCCCAGCGGTTGCCGATGCCGAGGACGAAGTCGGACTCCAGGAAGGTCGCGTTGCCGTAGCGGTGCGAGGTCTGCAGGCCGACCATGCCGGCGTTGAGCTCGTGGTCGTCCGCGATGGTGCCCCAGCCCATCAGGGTGGGGACGACCGGGACGCCGGTCAGCTCGGCGAACTCGACGAGCAGGTCGGCGGCGTCGGCGTTGATGATGCCGCCGCCGGCGACGATCAGCGGGCGCTCGGAGGCCTGCAGGAGGTCGATCGCCTTCTCGATCTGGGCCCGGGTGGCGGTGGGCTTGTAGACCGGCAGCGGCTGGTAGGTCTCCGGGTCGAACTCGATCTCGGTCATCTGGACGTCGATCGGCAGGTCGATGAGGACCGGGCCGGGGCGGCCGGAGCGCATCAGGTGGAAGGCCTGCTGGAAGACGCCGGGGACCTGGGCGGCCTCCAGGACGGTGGTCGCCGCCTTGGTGACCGGGCGGGCGATCGAGGCGATGTCGACGGCCTGGAAGTCCTCCTTGTGGATCCGGGCGACCGGCGCCTGGCCGGTGATGCACAGGATCGGGATGGAGTCCGCGATCGCGGAGTACAGGCCGGTGATCATGTCGGTGCCGGCCGGGCCGGACGTGCCGATGCAGACACCGATGTTGCCGGGGTTGGTGCGGGTGTAGCCCTCGGCCATGTGGGACGCGCCCTCGACGTGGCGGGCCAGCGTGTGGTGCACGCCGCCGGCGGCCTTGAGGGCTGCGTAGAAGGGGTTGATCGCCGCGCCGGGCACACCGAACGCATTGGTCACGCCCTCGCGCTTGAGGATCTCCACTGCCGCACGGGCGGCTGTCATACGAGGCATCGGTTTACTCCTGCCCGGGGCGCGGACTTCCGCGATACGGAATGAAACTTCTGAACTGCGAAATCAAGCTAAGCCGGGGCAGGCGGAGTCGTCAACGTAGGTTTCAACAGAACGTTGCAGATTCCGGCGCGGCGGAGACGGCGGGCACCACAATGGGCGGGCACCACAATGGGAAGTGAGAGGGGGCGAAACCTCATGCCGTACATCGCCGTCAGCGCGCTCAGCCACGAGGGCCTGATCCGCGACCACAACGAGGACAGCCTGGTCATCGGCCCGTGGACGCTCTGCGCCACGGTCACCGAGAGCCCGCAGACGCTGCTCTTCCCGCTGGGCTCGCCCTGCGTGGTCGCGGTGGCGGACGGGCTCGGCGGCCACCCGGCCGGCGAGGTCGCCTCCTCGCTCACCGTCCGGCGGCTGGCCGCGACCGGCAGCGGACTCGACTCCGAGGAGGCCGTCCGGGCCGAACTCCGCGTCTGCAACGACACCCTGTACGGCGCCGCGGCGGCCGACCCGGACCTCACCGGCATGGGCACCACCGTCGCCGGGCTGGTGCTGAGCGGCGAGCAGGTCCTGGTCTTCAACATCGGCGACAGCCAGGTCTTCGAGATCCTCGAGGAGGACGGCAAGCCGCGGCTGCACCAGCTCAGCACCGACGACAGCCCGCCGCCCCCGCCCGGCCGCCGCACCACCAACATCGTCACCAGCACCCTCGGCGGCACGGTCGCCCCTCGGGAGGTCGAGCCCCACCTGCGCCGCCTGCCGGCCGCCCCCGGCACCCGCTACCTGGTCTGCAGCGACGGCCTCACCGACCCGGTGCCGCCCGAGGAACTGGCCGCGGCCCTCGACGGCCACGACGACGGGCGCGCCGCCTTCGAACTCTGGCGCGCCGCGATCGACGCGGGCGGCCCGGACAACATCACCCTGGCGCTGGTGCGGATCGACGAATGACCGGCACGGCCGCCGACCTGCGAGGCGACCCATCGGAATCCCGATGGGAGCCATGCGTCCTGCTATTGGCCCGGCCGCCCCGTCCCCGCCTAGCGTCGTTCCCGTAGACGAGACCGCCGAAGCGGTCCCGGCGGGTGCGGCAGGACGGCACCGGACGGGACCGGGAGAAGCCGAACGAAGGAGTGACCGCCGACATGGCGAAGATCCTGTTTGTGATGACCGGCGCCGACCGCTGGACCCTGACCGACGGCACCGAGCACCCCACCGGCTACTGGGCCGAGGAGTTCCTCACCCCGTACCTGGCCTTCACCGGCGCCGGCCACGAGGTGGTCGTCGCCACCCCGGGCGGCACGGTGCCGACGGCCGACGCCGGCAGCCTGTCCGCCGGGGCCAACGGCGGCCCGGAGGGCGCCGCCGAGGTGGCGGCCGGGATCGCCGCGGCCGAGCCGCTGAAGCACCCGCTCGTCCTCGCCGACGTGGACCTCGGCGACTACGCGGCCGTCTTCTACCCCGGCGGCCACGGCCCGATGCAGGACCTCTCGGTCGACGCCGACTCCGGCCGGCTGCTCACCGCGGCGCTGGACGCCGGCCTGCCGCTCGGCGTGGTCTGCCACGGCCCGGCCGCGCTGCTCGCCGCGGTGCGCCCGGACGGCACGCCGTCCTTCGCCGGCCGCCGGGTCACCGGCTTCAGCAACACCGAGGAGCGGCTCGCCGGCCTCGCCGACCGCGCCCCCTGGCTCCTGGAGGACCGTCTGGTGGCGCTCGGCGCCGACTACTCGGCCGGCGAGCCGTGGGCCCCGTACACGGTGACCGACCGCAACCTGTACACCGGGCAGAACCCGGCCTCCTCCGGCCCGCTGGCCGAGGAGCTGCTCAAGGCGATCGGCTGAGCATCCCCCGATGCAGCAGACTGCTTGAGATGCTCAAGCAGAAGGGCGGGAGCCGGTACCGGCTCCCGCCCTCTCCTGCGTCAGCCGAGCGGCATCTCCAGCACCGCCTTGCGGTGGCTGAACGCCTCGATCGAGTACCGCCCGTGGTAGCTGCCCGTGCCGCTCTCCCCCACTCCGCCGAACGGCAGGTCGGAGACGGTCAGGTGGGCCAGCGGCAGCCCCAGGCCGAGACCGCCCGAGGAGGTCTCCTCGGCCAGCCGGCGCCGGGTCTCCTCGGAGGGGCTGAAGGCGTACAGGGCGAGCGGCTTGTCCCGGTCGTTGACGAAGTCGATCGCCTCGTCCAGCCCGGCGACCTCGACGATCGGCAGGATCGGGCCGAAGATCTCCTCCTGCATCACCGGCGAGTCCGGTGCCACGTCGGCCAGCACGGTCGGCGCGATGTAGCGGGCGGCCCGGTCGCGGTCGCCGCCGACGACGGTGCGGCCGGAGTCCAGCAGGGCGGCCAGCCGGTCGAAGTGCCGCTCGTTGACCACCCGGCTGTACACCGGCGAGGCCGCCGGGTCCTTGCCGTACCGGGCCTCCACGGCCGCGGCGAGCAGCGGCTCCAGGGCGCGCGCGGTGGCCGGGTCGGTGAGCACGTAGTCCGGGGCGACGCAGGTCTGGCCGGCGTTCAGGAACTTGCCCGCCACCAGGCGCTCCGCCACGACCTCGAGGTCCGCCCCCGCGTCCACGAACGCCGGTGACTTGCCGCCCAGTTCGAGGGTGACCGGGGTCAGGTGCTCGGCGGCCGCGCGCATCACGATCCGGCCGACCGCGCCGTTGCCGGTGTAGAAGATGTGGTCGAAGCGCTGTGCCAGCAGGGCGGTGGTCTCCGGCACGCCGCCCTCCACCACCGCGACGGCCTCCGGGTCCAGGTAGCGCGGGATCAGCCGGGCCAGCACCGCGGAGGTGGCCGGCGCGAGCTCGCTCGGCTTGGCGACGACCGCGTTGCCGGCCGCCAGCGCCCCGGCGACCGGCGCGAGCAGCAGCTGCACCGGGTAGTTCCACGGGGCGATCACCAGGACGACGCCGAGCGGGTCGTACTGCGTCCGCGCCCGGGCGCCCGCCAGCCGCTCCGGCACCGGCGCGGCCTCCGGGCGCAGCCAGGACTCCAGGTGCTCCAGCGTGTGGTCGATCTCGCGGACCACGAAGTCGACGTCGGTGCGCATCGACTCCTGCTCGCTCTTGCCGAGGTCGGCGCCGAGCGCGGCGGCGAGTTCGGGCCCGTTCTCGGTGAGCAGCGCGCGCAGCCGCTGCAGTTGTTCCGTCCGCCAGGGGAGCGGCTTGGTGCGGCCGGTGCGGTGGGCGGCGCGGAGGCGGGCGACGAGGTCGGCGGGCTGCTCGGCCGGGCGGTCGTTCATGGGGGTCCTCGCAGGGAATGGTTGATATCCTCAACTACCTGTCTTCAGGAAACGCCGGATACTTGAGGATGTCAAGTGAATCCAGATGCCTCGGAACTGGTCGAGCCGCTCGCCCGGGTCGTCCGCGGCTACTACGACGACCTGGCCGCGGTCGCCGGACGGCACGGGCTCAGCACCACCCAGGCGCGCGCCCTGATCGCCCTCGACCGGCCGCTCACCATGAGCGCCCTCGCCGTACACCTGGTCTGCGACGCCTCCAACGCCACCGGGCTGGTCGCCCGGATGGAGGCCCGCGGACTGGTGGTGCGGACCCCCTCCCCCGAGGATCGCCGCAGCAAGACCGTCAGCGCCACCCCGGACGGGCACCGGCTCGCCCGCCGCATCCGGGCCGAGATGCGCACCGTCCACGGCGCCCTCGCCGACCTCACCCCCACCGAGCGCGGCGCCCTGCTGCCCCTGCTGCACCGCCTCGGGGAACTGCTCGGCCGGCCGCAGGACTGAACGCCCCGCGGCCGGCGCACCGCCCTCTCAGCCCGCCGCCGCCTCCTGCTCGGCACGGAACCGGGCGACCACCGCCTCCGTCCGCGGCAGCCCCGCGAGCGGCTCGCCCACCACCCGGCCGGCCAGCTCCAGCGCCGACGCCACCACGTCCTCGCGCAGCTCGGCCTCGGCGACCACCCGGCTCGCCGCCAGCTGCACCTGCGCCGCCAGGACGGTCTCCTCCCGCTCCCGCAGCGCCTCCGCACGTGCGGCCGCCACCAGGGCGGCGCCCTCCTCGGCGGCCTCCTGCCGGATGCGGGCCGCCTCGTGGCGGGCCGCGTCCAGCTGCGTGCGGCGCTCCTCGTGGAGCCGCACGGCCTCCTCGCGCACCCGTTCCGCCTGGGCGAGCCGGCCCCCGGTGGCTTCCTCGCGCTCCGCGAGCGTCCGCTCGATCCGCGGCAGCACGCGCTTGCCGAGTATCCGGAAGAGGAAGAAGAAGCAGATCAGACCGATGACGAATTCCACAGGGTTCGGCTCAAGGGGTCCCATGCCGGAGACATACCCACACCTCGCACGGCAATGCGATTGACTTTCCGTCAGAAAACCGTCCGACCGGGACCGCTGGGGGCTCCCGCAGCCCGTGTGCGTGGCCTGACCTGCGCCCGGACGGTTCGGGGGCATCATGTCCCCAGGCGAAGGGAGAGCCATGCCGCAGCAGACCGACGCCTCCGAACCGCAGTGGTGGCGCCGCCTCGTGCCCGCCGTACCCGGCTGGACCGTGCTCCGGCGTTATCAGCGGAGCTGGATCCGCGGCGATCTCCTGGCCGGCATCACCGTGGCCGCGTACCTCGTCCCCCAGGTCATGGCGTACGCCAGCGTCGCGGGCCTGCCGCCGGTGGCCGGCCTGTGGGCGATCCTCCCGGCGATCCTGCTCTACGCCGTGCTCGGCTCCTCCCGGCTGCTCTCGGTCGGCCCCGAGTCCACCACCGCGCTGATGACCGCCACCGCGATCGGCCCGCTCGCCGCCGGCGACAGCTCCCGGTACGCCGTCCTCGCCGCCGCCCTCGCCGTGGTCGTCGGCCTGCTGTGCGTGGTGGCCTGGGTGGCGCGGCTGGGCTTCGTCGCCGACCTCCTCTCCCGCCCGGTGCTGATCGGCTACCTGGCGGGTGTCGCACTGATCATGATGGTCGACCAGCTGACCAAGCTCACCGGCGTGGAGACCGAGGGCGAGGGCTTCTTCCCCCAGCTGGTGTCCTTCTTCGAGAACCTCTCGGACATCCACCCGGCCACCGTGGTCCTCAGCGCCGCCACGCTGCTCTTCCTCTTCGTCGCGGGCCGCTTCCGCGGCGTCCCGGGGCCGCTGCTCGCCCTCGTCCTCGGCACCGCCGTGGTCTCCGGCTTCGACCTGGAGGCATACGGCATCAAGGTGATCGGCGAGATCCCGCCCGGACTGCCCAGCCCCGAGTTCCCCGGCCTCTCCGACCTCTCCCAGCTGGTGCTGCCGGCCCTCGGCGTCCTGCTGGTCGGCTACACCGACGTGATCCTCACCGCGCGCGCCTTCGCCGCCCCCGGCGACGGCAGCCGGCTGGACGCCAACCAGGAACTCCTCGCCCTCGGCGCGGCGAACGTCGGCTCCGGTGTGCTGCACGGCTTCCCGGTGAGCAGCAGCGCCAGCCGTACCGCCCTCGCCCAGTCCGCCGGCGGCCGCACCCAGGTGTACGCGCTGACCTCCGGCCTGGCGGTGGTCGCCGTCCTGCTCTTCTTCAGCTCGCTGCTCAGCCGCACGCCGACGGCCGTCCTCGGCGCGCTGGTCGTCTACGCCGCCGTCCGCATGATCGACCTCGCGGGCTTCCGGCAGCTGCTGTCCTTCCGCCGCGGGGAGTTCCTGCTGGCACTCGGCTGCCTGGCGGGCGTCCTCGCCCTGGACATCCTCTACGGGGTGCTCGTCGCCGTGGGCCTGTCGATCGCCGAACTGCTGACCCGGGTGGCGCGTCCGCACGACGCCGTCCTCGGCACGGTACCGGGGCTCGCCGGCATGCACGACGTGGACGACTACCCCGAGGCCACCACCGTCCCCGGGCTGGTGGTCTACCGCTACGACTCCCCGCTGTTCTTCGCCAACGCCGAGGACTTCCGCCGCCGCGCCCTGGCCGCCGTCGACGACCAACCCCTCCCCGTCCGCTGGTTCGTCCTCAACACCGAGGCCAACGTCGAGGTCGACATCACCGCCCTGGACTCCGTCGACGCCCTGCGCCGGGAACTCACCGACCGCGGCATCGTCTTCGCCCTCGCCCGCGTCAAGCAGGACCTCCGCGACGACCTCGACGCATACGGCCTCACCGCCGCCGTCGGCGAGAACCGGATCTTCCCCACCCTCCCCACCGCCGTCGCCGCCTACGAAGCGTGGTCGGCGAACCCGTGAGGGACACCCGGCCCCGCGCTACCGGGACGATACGGTGATCATGAAGACTCCCCAGGTGGGCGGAGGTGCGCCGATGCGCCGTCACTCCGCCGGTGGTACCCGAACACGATTCAGCACCTGGGGAAGCAATGCTCTCTGTCCGTAAAGCACTTGTCACCGCGTCCGTGGCGGTGTCCGCCGTCCTCGGCGGGATCGTCACCGCCGCCCCGGCGAACGCTGCGATCACGGTCAACACGAACAACGACTGCGACGCCCAGTGCATCACCTTCTACTTCAACACCGGCTACGCCGGCTCGCACACGACGATCCACTCCACCACCACCGGAGCCGGCGAGGGCGTCTACAACCTGGCCGAGTACACCTTCCTGAGCGGCGGCAAGGGTCAGGGCCAGAGCCTGAAGAACAACGCGGCCTCGGCGAAGGCGCGGATCTGGGGCATCGACTCCAGCGTGACGGTCTACTACAACAGCGGCTACTCCGGCCCCTGCGACAAGTTCCACAAGGTCGAGGGCCCGGCCGCGTACCAGCTCAAGAACACGTACAACGAGAACGCGTCGGTGTACTTCCGGAACACCCCGGTCAGCCAGAACTGCGCCAACTTCGGCTGATCCGGGCGTGAATCCGTGGCGGCCGCGCCTCCCGCGCGGCCGCCGTGTTCCTCGTGGAGATGTGCGGTGACTGTGGGAAGACAGGGTTCGCCGGCCGGCGCGTCACGCGCGCTCGTGCTCGTCGCGGCGGTGCTGACGGCGACGGCCTCCTGCTCGGCGGCCGGGCGCGGAACCGCCGACAGGGGTGCGGACGTGCGCCCCTCGGCAGGGCAGTCCTCGGCGATGCCTTCGCCCCCGGCGTCCCCGGGCCGGGTCCCCCTGCCCATAGAGAGGTTCACCCTCACTGCCGACGAGTCCTACGCCGTCGAGCGGGCCAAGGTCCTCCTGACCAACGAGTGCCTGCGGGGGTTCGGGCTGGACTACAGGATTCCGGAGAGCCCGCCGCCGGCCGCAGAACCCTCCAGGCGCTACGGGATAGCGGACCACGAGGCCGCCCGCGGCCGCGGGTACCACCTCCCCCCGTCGCCCGGTCGGACGGCCGTCCCCGCGAAGCCCACCGAGGCGCAGGAGGCCATCCTCCTCGGGGTGACCCGCACGGGAGAGCCGCAGTCGGCGACCCCCGACGGCCGCCCGATCCCGCCCGGCGGCTGCTACGGGGACGCCGAGACCCGGCTGGACGGCGGAGCGCGCCCGGAGTCCGACATCGCGGCGGCATCGGCCATCGACACGGACAGCTTCAAGCAGTCCCTGGAGGACGCCGCGGTCGTGGGCGCCTTCAACGCGTGGTCGGCCTGCATGGAACGCCACGGCCACCGCTACCGGAACCCCCTGGCGTCCGTGGGGGACCGGGCGTTCGACACCCCGGAGCCGACGCCGCGGGAGAAGGCCGTGGCCCTGGCGGACATGGACTGCAAGACCGAGACGGGCCTGCTGAAGACCTGGACGGCGGCCGAGTCGGCGATCCAGACCCGCATGATCGAGGAGAAGTCCTCGGTCCTGACCCGGCTGACCGCCTTCCAGCAGCGCAAGATCGGCATCGCCCGCGAGGCGATCGCGCGCCTCGGCGGATAGGTCGGCCCCGCATGTCAAAAGCCCCGGACCGGGAAGGGTCCGGGGCTTTCGCGGTGTTCACAGCTGGTGGGCGCAGACGGTTTCGAACCGCCGACATCCGCCTTGTAAGTTCGACCGGATGGCCAGACAAGCGGTGTCTTGCCTGTTCAAAGGCCGTTCGCCAATGCTCACACAGCCAGGGGCGACCGCCATGATCTGCCGCCGTTGATGTCAGCTACTGATGTCAGGTCGCGGCACGTAAGCTTTCTACTCAGGTTCACTGCCTTTACAAGCCAGGGCGCGAGGTGGCACACCGCCCTGCAGCGTTGCATGGCGATGCAAGTCTGCTATATCTACGCTTCCTTGCTGCTTGCCACTGCATGCGCCCGCTCAGCGACTCCGCGCAGCACCTCCGTGAGCTGTACTTTTGTCCGCCCGCGCGTCTTGATCGCGTGGCAGTTCGGGCAGAGCGCGACCATCGCACACGGGTGGTCCCGGCCGCCGTCAGCTATCTCGTCCACGTGATCGACCTCCAGCAGCGGCAAACCGTCGTACGTGACGTCATCCGGCTGGCCCGTGCACCCGGGGTTCTCGCACCGGCCTTCGCATCGCTCCAGCACCGCCCTGCGGGCCTCTGGGATGCGTACCGGCCGAGCTGATCCGGCCGCCCGTTTCCCTTGCGCCGCCGCCTCCTTCTTCTCTACCACTGCAACCAGTCGCCGGTACTCCGCAGACCCGTCCGGCCCGGGCACGGCCGTGCGCCCACTGCGCTCCGGCGCGGGGGCGGCTTCCGCTGGAACCGGAGAAGCCTTCTCAGTCTTCTGGGACCGGGTCATCCCCTGGCATCGCTGGTGCCGGACCCAGCCGCGCGGGAGGCCGCCCTTGTTGCACACCGGGCACACGCCGACCCGAACATCGCCTGTCCGTCCGGGTTTAACCGTTGCCTGCGCGGCGATCGACCGGATTGGCGTCACGGTCAGGTCCGGTTCCTTGCCTGCCGGAGTTGCACCTGCTTCCAGGGCCTTCCGGGTGTTGAGTATCTCCTGGTAGCGGGCGTTCTCCTCCTTCCATCTGCGGGCGGCCTCGCTCTCACGTTTCGGCCAAGGGGTTAGGCGTTCCAGATCCCGCTCGTGCTCACGCCGCCTCCGCTCGTGCCACGCATCCTCCAGCCGGATCTGGTAAAGCCGCGCGAGCTCACGCTGGAAGTCATCGTCACTGGCGCGGTGGAGGATCTGCGTTCGGCGATACCTCATCTTGTCAGCAGGGGAGCCCAGTTCAATGATCAGGCGTCGGCTCCAGCCGAGAGCCTCCAGGTCTGTTGCAGTGCACAACGGCTGCGTGGCTTTAGGCAGAAACACAAGAGCACTGGTCGGCAGGCAGGCCAGCTCCGCTTCATCCTGCTTCGTCAGCTTCCGGGCTCGAATCACGCCCGCCAGGCGCTTCGTGCTGTAAGTCAGCGTCCGCTCCAGGTCGTCCGGCCTGGGAGCAGGCGCGGCCGTGGCCTTCTTCGGCTTTGATTTTCTACTCTCTTCGCGCATAGGCGGCCCTGGTGGAGGCTCCAAAAACGGGTTGGCAAGGACGCTCTCCCATCCCTTGGCAGCGCGCTCCGCCGGGGTCATTGTGGCGCCGGCGGGGACCGCACCGTCGAGCAGGCCACGCTCGCGGTACAGCTCGGCAAGCCGAGCCTGGGCACGACCAAGAGCGATCTTGGCGTCGTCGGCAGCCCGGTAATCCCCCTTGTCCAGGCTGATCCGTTCCTGGGTCCGCAGCCTGGCGATGGCCAGGGTGAGCTCGTTCGCGTTGGAGTAGTCCGCGAAGTCCTGGTAGGTCACCGGTCCCCTTCCCCGTTGCCGCCCGTCCCATTGTCGCCGAACAAGCTGCCAGCCGTCACTCCGCCGAGGCTTCGTCGCAGGCACTGTCGGCGCTCCATCATGCAGAGTTCCGCCGCCCGTCAGAGCCGCATCGAAACCGCAGATCACACGCAGCAGCCTGTCAGCGGCATGCTCTACCGTGCTGGCATGCAGATCGGTGGGATCACGCGCGCTGGGGTTCTCCAGGCGATAGCTGAACACAAGCGACTCGGTGTGGAGAAGTTTCGCGCCACCTACCGGTTCCGCTCGGCTGCCGCCTACCGGCTGGTGCATGACGGGCAGGAGTACGACTCGAAGGCGATCGCGGGCGTGGCTCACCAGTACGACTTCGGTCGTGCCCTCAAGCCGTCGGAGTTCAGCGGCGGCAAGGATCACGCGGTGGCATGGCTGGAACGGGAAGGGTTCACGGTGGTGAAGCCTCCCAAAACCTTCCTCCGGCGCATCGGCGATGTACGGCCCCAGACTCGCCGCAACGGGCCAGCTCCTCACCGACCTCTGCTGCTGCTGTGGGCGATAGGCCAGGCCGTGGCCGGCGCGCCCCGCGAGCAGCCCTGGTCTGTCGCACGTGCAGCCTTGGCCCCTCTGCTGGAGAAATACGGAGAGGTACGGGACGGCCGCCAAGCTGCTCACTATCCGTTTCTTGCCCTGGTCCGCGATGACCTGTGGGTCATCGCGGGTGACGCACACTCGGCACTCTCCAGTAATCAGGTGCACCGCCACACGGCAGAGTCCCTCAATCGCCTCGACCCCAAGGCGGGGTTCCCGGAAGAGGACTTCGAGTTCCTGCAGTCCCATCCCGAGAAGGCTGCCGAAGCCGCAGCTGGCCTACTGCTCCGATATTTCTACCCTCTGCCAGCCGGTCTTCTGGAAGACCTCGGCCTTACGGAACTACTGGGCGGCAGGTGGGCTGACTCTCTCCGGCCGCTTCCCGGCGAGCAGTTCAAGGACCGCGAAGCGATCTGGTCCGTCTATGGCGGGCAGAAGATGGCTGGGATCGGATACTTGGCAGACGGCATCCTGAGCGTCTTCTCGGACGACAAGGGGCCGTACGCCGATGGCCGACTCCCCGACACCGGATGGATCTCCTACGTCGGCGATGGCCTCTCCGGCGATCAGCAGCTGGTCGACGGCAACAAGATGTTGGCGGAGTACCAGGCCGCACAGCGACCCCTACGGTACTGGCACAAGCCGTTTGAGCAGGAGTTCTCGTTCGAGACCTGGGCGATCATCGTACAGAGGCGTTACCGCTGGGGCCGCGGAGATGACGGCCAATGGCGTCGCGAGTTCCTCTGGATTCTCGCCCCCGTACCCTCACCACTGCGCGAGTCATGGCCGGCCGATGTCATCGCAGCACTCGAAGACGAGAGTGGCGAGCTTTACGACGAGACAGGGGACTACGAACCGGGCGACGTCGATCCAAGCGAGCGGCACCACCCCGAGAGTGACCAAGACGCATACCGGCGGCTCACGGACTCCGCAGAAGCCAGCGTCGCCAGACGTTCCCAAAGCACCCGGCGCTCCACGGCGGACCGCTACATCCGAAGCGCCAGCGCCAGGGCAGCAGTCATCCGCCGAAGCGGCGGCTCCTGCGAGAACCCGTCCTGCGCCGGCCACCCAAGCGAACTCACCACTGCTGGTGAGCCGATCCTTCAGGTCGACCACATCCACGACCTCGGCAAGGGTGGAGCGGACCTACCGTGGAACATGATCGCGCTCTGCCCCAACTGCCATGCCCTAAAGACTTACGGGGCAAATCGCGACAAACTGAAGCGGTCACTCCAGAAAACGGCACTGCGTCTGCATGACCTGGCGATCAGCAGCGCAGACGAATCCCCGCTTTAGGAGAACGAGCGTTGCACTACCTGACTGACCTGCAAGCTTGCTGTGCTGCGTGGTTGGCGGCTCCTCCTCCGCCGTCACCCGCAGCTCCCCATGACTCCCCGCCCAACATGGCACGGGTTGTGGCACGGCGGCTGGGCCGACCGAGAAGGCGACAGCGCCGAACCGCTACTGGACTCCGATAGCGCACCGCTGCGGGAGGGGAATGATAAGCGAATATAAATTAAACTTTCATGAAATCGGCAAGCAGCGCCCGAAGCTCCTCGGGCGGCCCCTGCATCATCTTGGCCAATTCCGGGGCATGCGCCCGCTTTTTGAAGTGAACCTTGGCGAACTTCATAAAGACGGAGTCAAGAATTTCTTCCCCCGGGGCGACTCTGAGGATTTCGTCCGAATTCAGATTATCGACCTGCGCTTTGCTTTCGGCCCACCAACGGTCGATATCGGTTTCCACTCCGGCGGCGTCAGGGATGAGCCTCGTGACTTCCCTCTTGATTTCATCTGGGCCGACTCGCCGCTTCGCAAGGTTTTGGCGAAGCTTATTGTCCATCAGTCGAACCGGCTGCAGATGCCTGACTACCCGATTGACGATGACGACCGGCCTCAAATCATTTGCAGCGTCCAAGATGGCAGCCCGGACATCTTCAACTTCAGGGGCTGTAGCCACTGAGGGAAGAGTCGCCAGAAGTTGCGCCACAGATTCGGGATCAAGAAGGTAGTTTTCAAGCTCTCGCCTTTGGAGCACGTAAACTGTTGGGGATCTTTCAAGAAGGGTGATTGATTCCGGCGAAAGCTCGTCTCGGTCGCGCATGAATACCACATTCCGCTCCCCTATGCGGTCTACAACGTCAAGCCAAGTTGCCAAGGTTCCGGCATGCCTGGCGCTATCCCCTCCACCTCCTGAGATTACTGCAAGTCTCGGGTCTCGCAGATATTCAGGGAACCATGCGGCAAGTACCTCCTCATCCGAGGGGCCTTCAACCACAAGAATCCGATCTGCAGACAGGACGTCAGAAAGCCGGACGCCAAGGGATTCGAAAAGGTTAAGGGGAGCTGAATCAATGAGACTTGCGACCGATGAGCCACTGGCGCGAGTTACATGGTAGACCCGATCTTGCCCCCCTGCCCGATCTAGCATTACCGGGCTGTGCGTTGCGGCCACAATTAGACGGTCCGCTGACCACTCTCTGAGCAAGCCAAGCATCGCGCGTTGAGCGGCAGGGTGGAGGTTGGTTTCCGGTTCCTCGATGACCAATGTGCACGGAGTCTTCTGCGTGAGCCCCACCACAATTGTCATAAGGAGCTGCTCGACGCCAGTTCCGAGCTCCTTCAGATTGTGGCGGAATCCATCAATAAAAGGGTCAGAAAATGCGATCTCAAGACTGTTCCCCGATGTCGGGGTCTCCAAGTTTCCCACATCCGGAACAATCTCGGAGATGAGCTCTCGGAGCCGGTTCATCAGGCCGGGTCGGTTAGTCGTGAGGTCAAGAAGTACTGCCGGAAGGTTTACACCTGATGGCGCCAGATTTGGCTCACTTGCAAGGTGAGTCGAGCGCGATGTCCCCATGCGAAGAGCGCGAAAGTGAAAGAAACTTGATCTCCATTTCGCAAGTCCGCGCCAAATTTCCGCGAGCTCGGGAGAGTACTGGGTCGCAGACTCCAATGCAATACCCAGAACGAACGAGGATTTCACTGCAATTCCCGGAACCATATCCGCAGGGCTGTTGGGCGGCAGGCTTAGCATCCTGAGAGTCGCCCTATTTTCCCGAATGTCTGGTTCGAGATACGCGAACTTCCTCATCTCTCCAGGCAGCCACTCGACATCGATCGATGAAATCCGAAGAGATCCCTCGATCTCCGAAAAAATGAACTCGATAGATCTGAAGCGGGAACCGTCCAGAGTGTCGACCAGTCCATTATCTTGAAGAATTTTCGAGCGTTCGATGTCGTTAAGCATGAATGTGGCATGAAGCGTCGGAGGGTCGGTGGCGGCAGAGTGCTTTCGCATGGCCGGGTCTCCCTCCTCCGACCCAACGATTGCGTCCAGAGTTGCAAGAAGGGATGACTTTCCGGAATTATTTGCGCCAGCAACAAAAACTAGGCCCGTCTTGGGAAACTCCCACGACACCTCTGAAAATGCGCGAAATCCGGCAGCTCTTATCTCGCGAAGCCACATCAGGCACCCCTTCTCTGCGACCTTCCGCGGTACAGCGTAGGGCGGTGTACGCGGGTGGTGGAGCGGTTTTGGCCGGTGTCCTGTCCGGTCTGGGGTCGAGCATGATCGGGGCCGTAAGCTTGCCGCGATCTCGGGCAGGCTCCTCGCCTGCCGCAATCTGGCCGAGTGGCCTCCCGGTCTTGCTCGACCCGGGTCCCGGTCCGGAGAGGTGGGTAAAACCGCGGAGCCGCCCACCCCCGCCACGGCGGGGTCCTGGGCTCAGCCCATCTCTGCCACTTGGCGGCCGGGCCGCCGCCGGAGCGGGGCGAAGCCAGGAGCGTCGGCGGGCGGCCAGGGCCGCGCGCTGGCGCGCCGTGCGCGCCCTTGATGAAGTAGCGAAACTCGTAACAACCCTCAGCGTCGGTGATGGCCAGCTGTCGGCATCCGCATGGCTGCGGCACGGCCCCTGGCTGCGCTGGTCTGTCGATATTGGCTCCCGACCTAAGGCATCCTTCATCGTGGCTGCCGAACGTGAGAGGACAGGTGATCAGTGACCGAGCGAAGCCCCCGCGGCACCTACCTGCAGATCGCCGATGTACTGCGCGCAGAGATCAGCAACGGCTCTGAGACCGCCGTGCTGCAGTCCGAGGCCGAGCTGATGGCAAGGTTTGGTGTTGCCCGTACCACGGTTGGACGTGCACTCAAGATCCTTGCGTCTGAGGGGCTGGTCCGATCCCAGCAGGGCGCTCGCCGTACTGTGGCCGCCTCAGCGGCAACGCCTACGGTCTACGACGTGATCGTGGGCGTGATTGCTGATGAGAAGCTGATGCCCGGCGACTCATTCCCGCCGGAAAGCAAGCTCTGCGAACTGACGTCCGCGTCGCGAGGGACAGTACGACGCGTACTGGCCCAGCTCGAAGGTGCCGGCGTCCTGGAGGTCCGGCAGGGCAAGGGCCGCTTCGTCCGGGCGCTGCCGGGCACCAACACCACGTCACCCACTTCCTAGGAACGGATGCTGCTGTGTGGGCTTACGACCTCGCTCAAGCACTTCTCTCCGACGACCTTCCCCGCCGCTGGGCTCACTCGCAGGGGGTGGCCGGGCGGGCCCGTACGCTCACAGCGATTCTCGGGGCTGATGCCGAACTGCTCGAAGCCGCGGCAGTCCTGCACGATATCGGCTACTCGCCTCGAATCGTCGACACCGGGTTCCATCCTCTCGACGGCGCGCGGTTCCTGCGGAACGTGGAGCACGTAGACGAGCGCATCGTCCGCCTGGTCGCCCATCACTCCTGCGCGCTGCTGGAGGCGGAGGAACGTGGCCTCCGGGAGGAACTGGAGACGGAGTTTCCTCTGGAGGAACCCGCGCTAGTCGATGCGTTGATCTACTGCGACATGACCACGACACCGGACGGGACGCCCACGACCACGCCCGCACGTGTCGCGGAAATCGTGGGCCGGTACGGACCGGACAGCATCGTCGGACGGTTCATCCGCCGGGCGGAGCCGGACATTCATGCCGCTGCTCAGCGCGTCGAGGGCCGGCTGGCGCTGGCCTAACCGATGTACGGCTGGGTGCGGTTCGGGTCGAGTGCATGCCCGATCCGCAGCCGCATGGACGGGTGAATGTCGAGGCCGGAGAGGTCCGCGGGGTCCACCCAGCGGACCTCTTTCGATTCGTCGCTGGTCCGGAGTTCGCCGCCGAGCATCCGCGCCCGAAAGCAGATGGAGAACTGCTGGCGAACCTCGCCATCGTCGTACGCCATCAGGTGCCCCGGATCGGTGTAAAGGCCGGTCACCGTCGCTACCTCGACATCGACACCGGTCTCCTCCCGTACCTCACGGACCACCGTGTCCGCGACGAACTCGCCGATGTCGTGGCCGCCCCCGGGGAGTGCCCACAGTCCGTTGTCCGTCTTGTGAATCATGAGCACCCGACCGGCGTCGTCCTGGACGACGGCCACCACCGACGGCACGACCGAGTTCGCTGCCGGCGCGTTGGGGTCGTTGATGTAGTCGATCCGGCTCATGCCGCCTCGCCTTCCAGCCTCGGGGAACTGATCTTCCGGGAACTCTCCCAGATCCGTTCGATGCTCGCGGCGTACGTGCTGAACAGTTCGCCGCCGGGCACCTGCGAGAGGTGCAGTACAGGCGCGAGGTAGGCGCCTACCCCGTAGACGTGGCCGTTGACCAGCATTTCGTCATCCGCCCGGTACAGGGAGTTGTACAGCGTCGTCGCGTGGACGCGGAACTCGACTCCCGGCAGGTTGAACAGCGGCCCGTAGTTGGACAGCGCATTGCGGATCTTGGCGGCCATCGCGGGGCCGATACCTTCGTCCTCGCCTCTCCGCGCGATGAGGTCTGAGTCGGGGTCGCCGAGCATCATGCGAACCGGCACGCCGGCCGCGGCCTTCTCTCTGATCAGCCGGAAGAACAGTGGGTCTTCCGAGAGCCAGAAGCCGGCGTAGACGACCAGGTCGAAGTGTCGGGTCGACTTCGCGTACAGCGAGGTCCACAACTCCCTTGGCACCACGGAGCGGTGCGGGTAGAGCCTGACCAGTTCGGCCCGGCCAGCTTCCGCGGTCTGGCCGGTGCTCTGCTCGTCTGACCACAGGTCCGACAGGTCCCGGCCGAGAAGGTTCGCCAGGGCGTACTGGAACCGCCGGTACGGCTTGCGCTGGTCCTTGGCCTCGACCCACCGCTCCACTGTCCGCGGGCTGACGCCGATTCGCTCGGCGATCTGCTCGATCGTCAGTTTGCTTGCCAGGATCGCTGCTCTGAGCCGCTCATTGGCCATCTCGTCCTCCCCTGGACGATCCGGTGGCGCGTGGACGATGCGGGACGACTCGACCGTAGCGAAGTCGGTTCCGGGCCGTCCACTGGCGCCGTATCTCGACACGGTCGACGGCGCGAACCTTGTGGTGTGCAGCCGGGCACTACCGGCACAGCAGAGAAGAGGACTTGACGGAACGTCGTTTCAGCGCCATCGTAAGAGACATGTTCAACATGTCTCGCATGGCGAGGCTGGTGAACTGGCAGCCCTTCTTTGGCTGCTCTGAGCTGCACAAACGCGCCCGGAGGGCCGGGGTGAGAGCCGCCCGAAGGAAGCGCGCGTTCCTTGAGAACTCCACAGTGTGCTGATCAACGAACGAGTCACTTTGGTGACCGACCTGCCCTCATCAGGGCAGGTCGGGACCCATGGCTACTCGTGCGTGACGAGTGGTCTGGGCCCAACGGAACGGGCCGCCGCGCTCCGGCCAAGGAACGCGCGACGGCCCTCGGGCCCACCGCCTGATTGGAAGAGGTAGACCCGTGAAGTCGATTGTTGCAGGCCAGCACGCCGCGAACCCCGAGGAGTTCGCGGAGCTGGCGTTGGGCGTGGACGAGGAGCTGTTCGCCGGCGTGCCCGGCGAGTCGGCGATCGACCGCGCCGCCCGGATGGACGTCGCCGCCGCGGTGCTGGCGGACCTGCGCCTGGAGGACCCGGAGCTGGCCGCCTACGCCGAGGCCCTGATGGCCACCGCGCCGGTCCCGCTCCGCTCCCGCCGCACCGTCCGCCGGACGGCGGGGCTGGGGGTGGCGGCCTGATGGGACGCCTCCGCCAGGCCGCCGAACGGGCGGTCACCTCGTTCTGCACCGACCGGCACGGCGCCCCGGCGGCCGACCGGCGGGCCGCCACCGGCGGCGCGATGCTCTCGCACCTCGCCGCCGACCACGGCCACCCCGTCGCCGCCGCCGTCATCTCCACCCTCGGTGCGGCGGCCGTCGCCGCCGACACGATGTTCGGCCACGCCGAGCCGCCCGAGGGCGGATACGCCGGCTTCACCACCGACGGCGACCAGCCGAAGCGCAGGTGGTTCCGGTGAGCCGCTGGGCAAAGTTCTGGATGGTCGCCGGGCTGCTGGCCGTGGTCGGCATGGCGTTCCGGGTGTCGTGGAACGCACTGCGGGACGTGGCCACCGCGATCGGCGCCGACGCCGACGCCGCGTTCGTCTACCCGCTCGTGGTCGACGGCCTGATGGCCCTCGCCCTGGTCGCCGCGCTGGTCCTGCCGCAGGCCGACCGCAAGTTCGCGCTGCGGGTGCTCGCCGGGTACACCGCCGCCTCGCTGGTCCTCAACTACGTGCACGGCCTGGTGCCGACTCTGCACACCGCCGGTCGGGCCCGACTGGCCGACTGGGCACCCGCCCACTGGGCACTGGTCCTGCTCGCCAGCAGCCTGCCGGTCGGCTCTATCTTCTTCGGCTCCGACCTGGTGGCGAAGGTCCTCCACCACAAGCCCGAACCGGCAGAAAACACCCAGACCATCGTAAATCGGTCGGGGTCTGAGCTGCGCGAACAGGCCGACCCGGACCCAACGGAGTCGGTCTACCAGTCGCCCGACCCCACACCCGCCCCCGCGCCGACCGCGGACCCGACCCTGCCCGTCGTCGAGGCCGTGCCGGTTCGTCCGGTGCGGGCGGTCGCGGCGGTGACGAGTCGGCCCCGACGGGCGACCGGCACCGTGCCGCAGTCAGCCCGCACCGGACGACCGACCCGCACTCCCGAGCAACTGCTCGCCGAGGCCCGCACGGCCACCACCGACTGGCCCGACGACCAGCTGACCGCGGAGCGCATCCGGGCGGCGGTCCGCACCTCCGCCGACCGCGCCCGCACCCTGCGCGACGCGCTCAAGGCCGAGCGCGCCGCCGGGCGGCCGGGCCTGCACGCCGTGCCCGACACCGACGACCTGCCGGCCGCCGCCAAGGGGCCCGCGCCGGAGACCGGCGAGGGCAATGAGGAGCAGGCATCGTGACTGCCACCACGTCCGACCAGATCCGGGCGGCCGGCACACTGCTGGCCCTGCTGACCGCGTTCGCCGACCTGCCCGCCGCCGACATCTGCCTGCGCCAGCCCGACCCCAGCGCGAACACGGACTGGGGCCTGCGGGTCGACATCCACGCCGGCCTGGCCCACTTCGAGCAGTGGCGCGAAGCGCTGGCCGTGCCGACGGAGACCATCGACCACCGCGAGACCACGCACCTCGCGTGGCTGCGCACGACGGCCGAGTTCGCCGGCGTACCGGTCGAGTTGATCGGCTACTACACCCCCGGCCGCGAGGCCGAACAGTGAGCCGGCCGCGGTTCTGGGACCCGCACGGGGAGCGGTTCGGCCTGCCCACGTACCCGTGGCGGATGGCCCCCGACGGCCTGCTGACCCGCCGCCAGCTCCGTAAGCGGGGGCTGCGGCCGGGTGGTCAGCCGGTCGCAGCGCAGATCCTGTGGCACTCCCGCCGCAGCAACGGCGTGCGCGCCGCGCACCTCTACCGCACCTGTCTGGCCAAGCCGGTCCGGCCGATGACCGAGGCCCGCGCCGCCGCGCTCGCCGCGGCGATGCGGGCCCGCCGCACCTGCCCCACTTGCCAGCGGGACGCCGGCTACGTCCTGCCCGCCCACCTCGGCACCTGCCTGCCCTGCGCCGACGGCACCCCCGCCGCCGCGGCCTGAATCACGCGAGGAGAACCCCCGTGTCTGGCACGTTCATCCGCACCGACTCCGCCACCGGTCTGCCGGTCGGCACCGAGGCCGTGTTCCTCACCCTCGGCTCCGCCCTGGTCGCCCTGTTCCCGACCGGCGGCACCAACGAGCACGGCGCCCCCACCTTCCACTGGTCCTGCAACGGCTGCCGGGACTGCAGCTACTACGCCGAACTCCGCGGCACCGCCCGCAACCGGGCCAACGCCCACGCCGCCGACTGCCGCGCGCTGCCCTGGCCCGCCTTCGGCGACCAGGACTGACCAGCACCCTGCACCACTGGCACCACACCCGGGACGGCCGCTCCTGCCGGCAAGCTGACCGGCCGTCCCGGGCCCCATTCCCGCACAGCAACTCTGTGAGGAAGGACCTCCAGTGAACCAGCACCACACGCCCGACCCGAACCAGCCCGAGGACCCGGACGGACTGTTCGCCGCTCTGGAGGCGGACATGGCCACCGACCGCATGATTGGCGCCACCGTCCTGGACTTCGACAAGGCCCGTGCCGACCGCCGCCCCGCCGAGGCGGACGACGGCCTGCCGTCGGTGTATGTCGACTCCCGCGACCCGCGCGACCCAGCGTCGGTGGACCGGACGGCGACCGCGCGCTCGGCGAAGCGCCGCCCGATCATCCCCGCCTGGGCCTGCTCCAAGGCCGAACTCGTCTCCTACGCCCGGTGGTTGGGCGGCAACATGGCGCACACGGCCGGCTACCACGCGGTCCGCTCCCCGCTCTATGCCGGGAAGCTGCTGGCGCGGGCGCCGCGCGGCACGGCCCGGCTGGTCGGCGGCACGTACCGGTGGGTGACCGACGCCGAGGGCCGCCCGGTGCGCGCCGCCTCGGTGCGCCGGGAGGACGTGGAGCAGTACCTGATCCTGTCCCGGCAGCGCGACCGTCGGGTCCGCGCCCGCGGCATCATGCTCCTGCTCGCCGCGGTGCTGGGGGTGGCGTTCACGGCGGTGCTCATGGTGGCCACCCCCGGCTGGACCACCCTCGCCCTGGCCACCGCCGCGGCCCTCGCCCTTGGCGCGGCGGGCGGGCAGGCCGACCAGCCGCTGATCGACCGGGCCGTCGTGGCCACGAAGGTGCAGCGCCTCACCTCGGACATCGTGGTGCGGGCGTTGGGCGCGATGGGCATTGCGGAGATCAACAAGGCGATGGCCAAGGGCGGCGACGGCATCAAGTTCGTCGCCCCGATCACCCGCGACGGCAACGGCTGGCGCGCCGACATCGACCTCCCCTACGGCGTGACCGCGATCGACATCATCGACAAGCGCGACCGCCTCGCCTCCGGCCTCCGCAGGCCGCTCGGCTGCGTGTGGCCGGAGCCGGTCCACGACCAGCACGCCGGACGCCTCATGCTGTGGGTCGGCGACCAGGACATGTCCCAGACCAAGGCCCCCGCCTGGCCGCTCGCCACCGCCGGCACGATCAGCCTGTTCAAGCCGCTGCCGTTCGGCACCGACCAGCGCGGCCGCTCCGTGTCGATGCTGCTGATGTTCGCGAACGTGCTGATCGGCGCCATGCCCCGCTTCGGCAAGACCTTCGCCCTCCGCGTCCTGATGCTCGCCGCCGCGCTCGACCCGACGGCCGAGCTGCACGTGTGGGAGCTCAAGGGCACCGGTGACCTGGAGGACGCCGCCAAGGTCGCCGCCGACTACGGCTCCGGCGCCGACGACGAAACCATCGAAGGCGCCATCGGCTCCCTGCGCTACACCTACAAGGAGCTGGAGCGCCGCGCCGCGGTCATCCGCTCCCTGCCGAAGGAGCGCCGCCCGGAGAACAAGGTCACCCCAGAGCTCGCCACCGACCGCAAGCTGGGGCTGCACCCGCTGGTGCTGATCATCGACGAGTGCCAGGAGCTCTACTCCCACGACACCTACGGCAAGGAGGCCGGCACCCTCTCCGAGGCCATCATCAAGCGCGGCCCCGCCATGGGCGTCATCCTGCTGCTCGCCACCCAGCGCCCCGACGTGAAGTCCCTGCCCTCCGGCGTCTCGGCGAACGTCGGCATCCGGTTCTGCCTGCGCGTGATGGGCCAGACCGAGAACGACATGGTCCTCGGCACCTCCAGCTACAAGAACGGGCTGCGGGCCACCTCGTTCACCGCGAACGACAAGGGCATCGGCTACCTGGTCGGCGCCGCCACCGACGCGCAGATCGTCCGCTCCTACTACCTCGACGGCCCCGCCGCCGGACGCATCATGGACCGCGCCCGCGCCGCCCGCATCGCCGCCGGCACCCTCACCGGCCTCGCCGCCGGCGAGACCCCGGAGCGGGCCAAGAACACCGGCGGCATCCTGGACGACCTGATCTCCATCTGGCCCGCCGGGGAGGCCAAGGTCTGGTCCGAGACGCTGGTCGCCGCGCTCGCTGCCCTGGACGAGGACCGGTACGCCGGGTGGGAGGCCGACCAGCTCGCCGCCGCCCTCAAGCCGCACGGCGTGGAGACGGTGCAGATCTCCCGCCGCGTCGACGGCCGGCAGACCAACCGGCGCGGCGTGGAGCGCGACCGCATCACGGAGGCCATCACGCGCCGTGACGGACAGCGGTCCGCCTGACCCCCAAGCAACGGTGCTACCGGTAGCGGGTGGGCCCGCTACCGGTAGCACCCCCGCTAGCGCCTCATCCCTGCCCTGAGCTGGCCGCTAGCGGATAGCGCCCACCTGGGCAAACCCTCGAAACCGCCCCGGGAGGCTCCTTCATGACCCCCACCGCCTTGGCACTCGCCTGCCTACTCGCCATCACTCTCGGTTACAGCATCGTGTGTTGGGTGAGCCCGTTCGGTCGCTGCCGCAAGTGCACCGGCACCGGCTGGCAGGCACCGACCGGCCGTCTGCGGCGCCGCCCGAGGCCCTGCCGACGCTGCCAGGCGACCGGCCGGCGGCTGCGGATCGGCCGCCGCCTGCACAACCACACCACCACCGCCCGCAACGTGGCCCGCCGCATCCGCGACGACGCCCACCACTGAACCCCGAGGGGAGAACCGCCGTGCTCGTCACCGTCTCCGCCGCGCTCCTGATGGCCGCCACCTCCGGAGCGCTCCTGTACTTCCGCCGCCTCGGCCCCGGCGCCGCCACCGTCCTGTGGCTGTCCGGCTTCACCGCCGCCTCCACCGGCCTCGCCGGCCCCGTGAACGCCCTGCTCACCGCCGCCGTCCACGCCCTCGGCAACCTCTGACCCCGAGGCTCAGCGGCGCCGCCGACGGGGTTCGGCGGCCAAAGCGCCGATGCAGGCCACCAGCGTCACCGCCACCAGGCTCTGCACGCTCGCCGACGCCCCCAGCCAGTTCAGCACCAGCCAGGCGGCACCGTTCATCCCCGCCACCAGCAGCACTGTTCTCACGATCCGCACCCGCGCACCCTAACCACCCGCCGCCCGGCCCCGGCAGGGCGGCCCCGGGGAAGGACCGTTCCCACCATGGCCCAGCCCGTGATCCGGCCGCTCGCCGCCGTCCACCTCCGCGAAGCCCTCACCGCCGCCGCCGACCACCAGCCCGCCGCCGCCCTCGCCGCCCTGATGCACATCGACAACGAGTCCTGGCAGGCCATCACTCACCGCCTCGCCGTGCTCGGTACCGACCTGCTCGACGTCCTCGCCACCACCGCGAACGGAGGCACCACCCCGTGAGCACCGCCACCGACCTGGTCACCGCCGCCGTCCTGTTCGGCCCCGGTATCGCCGGCACCGCCGCCTACCTCCACACCCAGCGCGGCTGGCGCACCGACGCCGCCGCCGTCGAAACCGTCCTCGCCGAATCCGCCGCCCACCGCGCCGCCGACAACGGCACCCCGCCCCGCGGCGGCGAGCCCGCCCCCGACACCACCGAGGCCGAGCCGGTACGGCTCGCCACCGTCCTGCCCTTCCCCACCACCAACCGCCGCGCCGCCTGAACCCAGACAGGGAGAACACCGCCATGGCCAAGGAACCCCGCAGCTACCTCGACCCGCGGCAGATGGGCGCCGACAACCTCACCGACGCCGCCCGCCTGTTCCTCATCGGCGTGCGCGTCGTGCGCGCCGAGAACCGCGGCAAGTCCACCGCCCGCCTGGAGGCCCGCGCCGACCGCATCCAGAAAGACGCCATCGCCCGCTGGGACGCCAAGTACGGCAACCGCTAACCACCCATGGCCGGGCCCGTCCTCGACTGGCGCGACGCCCGCCACTACGACCGCACCCCGCTCCGCGACCACACACGCCGCCCCGCGCACAAGGTCTGCGCCGAGCGCGCGATGAACGACAGCGGCGGCCCCCTTCCGGCAAGAACCGGGGCCGCCGCCAATCCAGCACCGTTCTAGAGAACTGGAGACGTCCAGCATGACCCAACCGACCATGATTCGGGGAGAGCACCTGCCTACCGCTCTCGCCTTGGCGGCCTGCGGCGTGCCCGTGCTGCCGTTGCGCGCCGGGAAGGTGCCGTTCGGCAACTGCCCGCGGTGCGCGGACAACGCGTGCGGCGGCCGGCCGAACATGAAGACCCCCGGCCCCTGCACCTGCCCGGCGCCCTGCCACGGCTGGGCCGCCGCCACCACCGACCCCGACATCCTCAACTCCCGCGTGTGGGGCCGGGCCTGGCGCCAGTCCGCCGCGGTCGCCTACCACCCCGGCGGCGCCGGCCTCACCGTCGTGGACCTCGACAACGAGGACGCCATCGCCTGGGCCGGTGCGAACCTGCCCGCCACCCGGACGGTGCGCACCACCCGCGGCGAGCACTGGCTCTACCGGGGCACCATGCCCTCCGCCAACGCCGTGCGGCCCGGCGTGGACGTCAAGTCGCTGATGTCCTACGCCCGGTGGCTCGGCACCGGCACCGGCCCCCTCACCGCCCTGCCGGACGCCGTCCGCGCCCTCGTGGTGAAGGAGCCGACCCCGGTGCGGCCGGCGCCGGTTACGGTGCCCGCCCCGGCCGGGGGCGGCAGGTGCCCGCATCGCAGTCCGGCCTTCCTGGAGCGCGGGATCGCCATGGCCGAGCAGCGGATCGCCGAGGCGGCCAGTGGGGTGCACGCGACCGTGTTCGGGGCGTTCCTCGCGGTGCTGTCCACGCACGGCCGGTGCGGTTGCCTGACCGAGGCGCACACCGCCCGGCTGTTCGCCGCCGCGCAGGCCAAGGGCGAATCCGCCCGGCACTGCACCGACGCGTGGACCAACGCCCTGACCCGGTTGGGGATGTGACCGTGGCCGAGGACGAGAAGAACCCGGCCCGCGAGATCATCGCCGACTACGCCCGCGCGCACTTTCGGTACTTCCGCACGGCCGACGGCACGGTGTACGCGCAGCGCAACGGCCACCCGGTGGCCCGTCCGATCCGTTCCCAGGGCACGACGGGCAGCCACCGGCAGGAACTCATGGTCAACCTGTACCGGGACGGGGTCGGGGTGTTCAACGGCACTGCCATGAAGGAGGCGTTGGACCTGATCGAGGCGCTGGCCCTCTCGGAGGAGGTGCGGGCCGTGCACATCCGGGTGGCGCCCGGGTTCGACGGGGCGACGTGGCTGGACCTGGGCCGGGCGGATGGCCTGTCCGTGCGCATCCACCCCACCGGCTGGGAGACCGCCGTTCCGGACCCGCGGGAGGTGTGCTGGCGGCGCACCCAGCTCACCGGCGAACTCCCGGTGCCGGAGAAGGACACCGACGGCAAGGGCATCGACCTGCTGTTCCGGTTGTGCAACTTCGCCAACGCCAGCTCCGAGTGCCTGGCCATGGCGTGGCTGATCGGCTGCCTCGGCCCGTCCGTGCCGGTGCCGGCCCCGTTCCTCACCGGCCCGCAGGGCGCCGGCAAGTCCACCGCCGGCCGGATGCTCATGCGGATCATCGAGGGCATGAGCGGCGACCTGCGCCGCGCCCCGAAGGACGAGGAGAACCTCCTCGCCGCCGTGGCGGCCGGCTGGATCACCGCCCTGGACAACCTGAGCCACATGACCCCCGACATGTCGGATGCGATGTGCTGCATCGTGACCGGGGCCGAGAACGTCAAAAGGGCCCTGTTCACCGACGGCGACGTGTTCCGCGTCGGCTACCGCCGCCCGATGCTGCTGACCGGCATCGACGTCGGCGTCATCCGCCCCGACCTCGCCGAACGCCTCCTGCCGCTGCGGCTGGAGCGGCCCGCCGTCCGCCGCACCGAGGCGGAGCTGTGGGCCGAGTACGCCGAGGTGCTGCCCGTCGTGCTCGGCTCGCTGCTCGACCTCACGGTCAAGGTCCGGGCGGTGGAGGCGGAGACCCCGACCGACCTGCGGATGGCGGACTTCGCCCACCTGTGCGCACAGCTCGACGCCGCGACCGGCCTGGGCGCGCTCGCCGCGTACCGGGCCAGCCTGGACGACCTGAACGACGACGTGATCGAGGGCGACCTGCTCGCGCAGACCGTCCTGCAGCACGCCGACACCATCGCCCCCGGCGGGGCGCAGCGCATGACCTCCACCGAGTGGCTGGCGTGCCTCGGCCGCGTCTACGCCGGCGACGAACTGCGGGCCCTGCCGAAGGGCTGGCCGACCACCGGCAAGGTGCTCTCCGACCGGCTCAAGCGCCTCCAGCCCACGCTCGCGGCCCGGCAGGTGCTCATCGAGGCGGGCCGGACGAAAGAGGGGCGCTACCTCGAAATGACCCGCCCGCCGCACGAGCAGCCGCACGAGCAGCCGCCGCTGCGCTGACCGGGCGGCCACCCGAAAAGCAAGAAGAGCACCGGTCCCCGCGAGGGGGTGCTCCTCTTGCTGTTCGGCGGCGGCGCCGCCCCAGAGCGCGCCGCGCAGCGGCTCCTCATTTCGCTCTGAGCGGCGCCTAACTACCTACAGACACCCCCTCTTTTTTTCCTAGGTAGGAAGACGCTGCGTCACCTGCGTCACCCGCGCCAGAAAACGGCCCCTGAACTGCGGCGTTGGGGGTGACGCAGACGGCTGGCTCTGCGTCATCCTGCGTCACCTGCGTCACCGGCTGCGTCACGGTGACGCAGCCGGTGACGCACGGGTGACGCAGGTCCTGGCCGCTGCGACACCCAAAGCCGCAGGTCAGAGCCCCGGATGACGCTGATGACGCGGTGACGCAGAAATCCCCACCTCCGACACATGCGCAGCGCTCTCCACACCCGCCCAGTACCGGGAAGGACCCACCCTTGGCCACCGCCATCCCCGAAGTCCTCACCGTCCCCGAGGTCATGGCCGCACTCCGGATGAGCCGCAGCAAGGTCTACGACCTCATCCGCTCCAAGAAGCTCGCCACCTTCTCCGAGGGCCGCAGCCGGCGTATCCCGGTCGACGCCCTCGCCGCTTACATCCGCACCAAGATGGAGGAAAACGCCTGATGCCCAAGCGCAACCCGAACGGTGCCGGCACGGTGACCAAGCGCAAGGACGGCCGCTATCAGGCGGCCGTCTACGTGCCGCAGCCCGATGGCACCCGGGCCCGCAAGTTCGTCTACGGGAACACCTGGGACGAGTGCGACGACAAGCGCCGCGAGTTGGTCGAGCGCGACCAGCAGGGCATCCCGACCCCGACCCGCTCGGCGAAGCTCTCCGAGTGGCTGCCCTACTGGCTGGAGCACTTCATCAACCCGCAGTGCAAGCGCACCACCGCATCCAAGTACGAGATGCACGTCAGGCTCTACCTGCTCCCGCTGCTGGGATCGAAGGGGCTGGAGTCCCTGAGCCCCCGCGACGTCCGGCTCTTCCTCGCGAAGGTGACGGAGCGGGCGAGTGCCGCGACCGCCAAGGAGTCCCACAAGGTCCTGCGGACGGCGCTCACCTCGGCCTGCCGGGACGAGCTCATCAGCCGCAACGTGGCGATGATGGTGCCGCCGCCCCGGGTGGTGAGCAAGGAATCCCGGCCCTGGACGCTGGACGAGACCCTGACCTTCCTCGCGGCAGCCCGCAATGACCCGCTCTACGCCGCGTTCGTCCTGGCCATCGCGCTCGGCATGCGCCGCGGCGAGATCGTCGGCCTGCGGTGGTCGGACGTGGACCTCGACCACCGCACCCTGGTGGTCCGCGAGCAGGTCCAGCGGATCGGCGGCGAGCTGTACAGCGGGACGACGAAGAACGGGAAGCGTCGGCCGATCCCGCTCCCCCGGATCTGCGTGGTGGCGCTGCGCTGGCACCGCATGCGCCAGGACGTTCTCCGGCACCTGGCCGGCGCCGAGTGGCAGGAGAGCGACTACGTGTTCACCACCCGGACGGGACGGCTGGTCGAGCCGACTAACGTCTACCGGTCGTTCCGGCGGATCGCGGCGGCGGCCGGCGTCCCGGTGGTACGGATGCACGACGCCCGGCACGGCACTGCGACGCTGCTCGTCGCCTGCGGGGTCTCGCCGCGGATCGTGATGGAGATCCTCGGCCACAGCCAGATCGGGCTGACGATGAACGTCTACGCCCACGTCACCCAGGACTCCCAGCGGGACGCCCTGGCCAACATGGACAGGCTGCTGCGTCAGCGCCGCTGATGTCAGATTTGGATGTCAAAAGCCCCGGCGGGGAACTTCGCGTTCCTCGTCCGGGGCTTTTCTGCTGGTCACTGCCGGTGGGCGCAGACGGTTTCGAACCGCCGACATCCGCCTTGTAAGGGCGGCGCTCTACCGCTGAGCTATGCGCCCGTGCCGTCGCACGCGGGGGTGCCCGGGTGCACGACGAAGGCCTAGCGTACCTGGTCCGGAGGGCCGCCTGCCGCCACTGTCCGGGGCGGGTCCGCGGGAGGCTCCCGGGCGGCAGGTGCGATCGGGAAGAATGGGCCTGGATCGAGCGTACGAGCTAGCAGGGAGCGCGTGGTGAGGGTGGCCGGCGGTGGCGGCGGGCGGGGCGGCTGGTGGCGTCGGGGCGACGGGGCGCGGGCCGAGGCGGTGGCCGCCCGGGACGCGGCGCAGCAGACCTTCTACGAGCTCGACTCGGCGCAGCGGGACGCCCAGCTGGCGCTGGAGACGATCCGCTCCGCGGAGAACGGTGCGGCGTCCGGCCGGGCCCAGGAGGACTTCCGGGCGCTGTCGGCGCGGATCGACCAGGTGACGGTCGGCTACCTGTCGGCGCTGGACGCGTACGACCTGGAGGACCCTGAGCTGGAGGCCGCGGCCGCGGGCCGGGCCCGCCGCCAGCTGGAGCAGGCCAAGAAGGACCTGGAGGCGCAGCGGGCGGAGCTGGACGCGTTCGTGCAGCGGCTGCAGCCGCTGGTGCAGCACGCCGAGTCGCAGCTGATCCGGGTGACGCCGGCGGTGGAGAAGGCGCGGCAGGCGCTGCTGTCGGCGACGACGGCGCTGGAGGCGGTGCGGGCGGCGGGTCTGAAGGCGGACGACCTGGCGGCGCGGCTGGCGGAGCTGGGCCCCGAGCTGACCCGGTTGAACGAGGGGGTGGCCCGGCACGGGGTGCCGGCGACGCTGCAGCGGGCGGAGGACGTGGCGCGGCGGGCCGAGTCGGTGCGCGACCAGGCGGAGCAACTGCCGCAGCGGGCCCGGGACATCGACCGCCGGGTGGGGAGTCTGCGGACGCGTGTGCAGGCCCTGGAGACGCGTGCGGGCACGGTGGAGCCGGCGCTGAGCGAGTTGCGGCGCCGTTTCTCACTGTCGTGCTGGCAGGACCTGCAGCGGGTGCCGGTGCAGACGGCGGAGGCGGGAGCGGCCGCCTCGCAGAAGCTGGACGAGGCGGCGCGGGCGAGGGACGAGCAGCGCTGGGCGGACGCGATCGGTGCGATCGGTACGGTGCGTGCGCTGCTGGAGACGGCGGAGGGGTCGGTGACGGCGGTCAACGACCGGCTGCGGCAGTTGAACGAGGTCTCGCACGACCCGCACAAGGAGATCGAGCGCACCCGGTTCGCCCTGCGGGACGCGCAGCGGCTGGCCATGACGGGCCGCCAGACTCCGGATCCGCGCCATGCGGCTCCGCTGGACGCGGCGGTGGCCCGGCTGGACCGGGCGGTGGCGGCGCTGGACGAAGCCGGCCGGCATCCCGACTACTGGCACTTCCTGACCGAGCTGGCGGCGGTGCGGGAAACTGCCGCCGAGGTGGTGTCGATGATCCGCGGGCCGCGCTGACGGGTCGCCGAGGGTGTGACCCAGGCTACATTACTGGTCGGTAACTTAGTGCTAGAGTCGCGCCCATGGCACGCAGGCGCACGCTCTCCGCAACCACCTTCCGGCGCGGCATCAACCTCTGGCCGCCCTTCCTGTTCGCCGGCATCAAGGTGCTGGCGGTCGACGACGCCTTCCGCACCGCGAAGGTCCGGCTGCGCCTGGGCCGGCTGAACCGCAACTGGGTCGGCACCCACTTCGGCGGGTCCATCTTCTCGATGACCGATCCGTTCTGGATGCTGCTGGTGATGCAGAACCTCGGCCCCGGCTACTACGTCTGGGACAGCGCCGCGGAGATCGAGTTCGTCTCCCCCGGCCGCGGCGACGTCTTCGCCGAGTTCGTCCTGACCGACGACCGGCTGGCCGAGATCCGCGAGCTGACGGCGGACGGCAGCAAGGCGCTGGTCTGGTTCGACACCGAGGTGCTGGCCTCGGACGGCTCGGTGGTCGCCCGCGTCCGCAAGCAGGTCTACGTGCGGCCCAAGCCGGAGCAAGCCAAGTCCGAGCAGGCCGGGCAGGCCGAACCCGTCGGTACTGCCGTCTGAGCGGCACCCTCGGTACCCTGCCGCTATGCCTCGCTACGACTTCCGCTGCCGCTCCTGCGGAGCCACCTTCGAACTCCGCCGCACCATGGCCCGGGCCAACGACCCCGCCGTCTGCCCGGACGGCCACCCCGACACGGTGAAGCTGCTGTCCACCGTCGCCGTCACCGGCGCGGCGAGCGGCGGCGCCGCCACAGCCCCCGCCCCGAGCGGTGGCGGCGGGTGCTGCGGCGGCGGCTGCTGCGGCTGAAGCCCCGACGGCAGGCCCGGTCAGGCCCGGACGGCGGCCCCGGCCCGGACGTGCTCCAGCATCCGCCGGACGATCTCCTCTCCGGCGGCGACGCCGATCTGGGTGAGCGCCGTGACGCCGGGCGCCGCCCAGCCGGTGTCGGCGAGCTCGCCGTGGCCGGGCCGCCAGCCGTGGTCGGCGGCCAGCAGCAGCTCGGCGTCGAGCAGCGAGTCACCGGCGGTGAGCACGGTGGCGGCGCCCGTCCGCCGCTCGACCTCCGCGAGGGCCTCGCTCTTGGTGAGCGGGGCCGGCACGGCGTACACCTTGCGGCCCTGGAGGGAGACCGTCCAGCCGCGCTCGGCGCACCAGCCGGTCAGCTCCTCCAGCCAGCCCTCCGGCAGGTCGGCGCGCTCGACGACGAGGTAGGCGAAGAGGTCCTCCGCGACCCGCCGCTTGTGCGTCCACTCCGGGTCGGCGCAGATCGCCAGGTGCTCGACGACCTCGGCGAGCGGGGCGCTGGCGGCGGCCAGCCGGGCGCGGACCTCGGCGTGCCAGTCGCGGTCCGGCACGCCGTCGACCAGCACGTGGCCGCCGTTGGCGCAGATCGCGTACTTGGGGATCCAGCCGGGCACGGGGCCGGGCAGGTTGACCCGCTCGTACTGGGCGCGGGTGCGGGTGGTCGCGGGGACGAAGACGGCGAGCCGGGTCAGTTCGACGAGCAGCTCCGCCGCCTGCTCGGTCATGAACGAGAGCGCGCGGCCGTCGTTGACCTCCACCGAGAGCAGCCGGGGCGCCAGCCGGTCGGGCACGTCCAGGGCCAGGGCCCGGTTGGAGTAGATCAGGGTGCGGTCGAGGTCGCTCGCGACCAGGAACTGACTCGGCTGCTGATTCGGCATCAACTTTCCTTCGTGAGAACTTCGCCGCCCTCGGCGGTGGTCACCGCCGTGCCGTCCGCACCGGTCGCCCCGCGGGTGTAGCGGGGGTGGATCAGGCCGACGCACGAGTACGGCAGGCCGTCCACCTCCTCCACCGGGACGCCGCGCTGGTCGGCGAGCAGCCTGACGTGGTCGAGGTCGGCTCCGGCACCGCGCCGGGCCAGCACTCGCCAGGGCACCCGGCGGAGCATGACGCGGGTCGTCTCGCCGACCCCCGGCTTCACCAGGTTGACGTTGTCGATGCCGTACTCGGCACTGATCCGCTCGACCGCCGCCCAGCCCTCCCAGGTGGGGGTGCGGTCCTCGCCGGCCAGTGCGTCGGCGGCGGCGAGGACCTGTGCGCGGACGGCCGGGAAGTGCGCGGCGACGGCGGTGAGGAAGCCGTTGGAGACGTCGGCGCCGGCGAGGTCTCGGTAGAACTTGGCGCCGTGGAAGTCGTCCGGGCCGATCAGGTCGGCGCGCAGCACGGTGCGCGAGATCAGGCCGGAGACGGTGGAGTTGAGGCAGGCGGACGGGATCAGGAAGTCGTCCCGGGTGCCGTAGGTGCGCACGCAGCGGCCGGGGTCGGCGAGCACCGCGAGGTCCGGGTCGAAGCCGGTGCCCTGCAGTGCCTCGGCGAGTTCGCGGGTGATGGCGCCCTTGCCCGTCCAGCCGTCGACGAAGACCACCGAGGCCGCGTCGTGGTGGGCGGCCAGGTGGCGCAGGGCGACGGTGTCGATGCCGCGGCCGCGGACGATGGAGACGGTGTAGTGCGGGACGTCCAGGCCGTGGGCGAAGGCCAGCCAGCGGCGGATCAGCACGCCGACCGGGGTGCCGGCGCGGGCCAGCGAGGCGAGCACCAGACCGCGGCCGCGCTCGCGCAGCAGCGTCTCGGCGACGGTGCCGACGGCCAGCGCGATCCGCTCGCCGGACGCGTCGAGCGCCTGCCGGTAGAGCTCCTGGTACTCCGGGCTGGGCTGGTACTCGATCGGCAGCGACTCGGCGTAGTGCGCGCCGCCGGACTGCACGGCCTCCTCGCGCTCCTCGGTCGGCGCCTCCAGCTCCACCCCGGACAGGTCCTTGAGCAGCCAGGTCACGTCCGCGGCCGGGTACGAGGAGAACGCGGGGCCGAACAGCGGGGCGGGCAGGGTGGTGGTCATGGTCGCCTTACGTGGGAGGTGCGCTGTCGATGGTGGGGGGCGGAGGCGTCAGCGGGATGTCTGCGGCCGGTACGCGGGGAGAACTGCGAGCACCACCTGGTCGGTGACCGCGCGCAGCTGGCGCAGCAGGGCGTCCGGGCCCTCGTGCAGGGCGGGGGTGTCGCCGGGGGTGTCGACCACCAGGACGACGGCGTCGAAGCGGCGGTCGGGGTCGGTGCCGGGCGCGACGTTGTAGGCGTACCGCTCGGTGGAGCGGTCGGCCGGGTCGTCGTGGGCGGGGAAGGCCAGCCGGGTGCGGATGGCGTAGCCCGGGTCGTCCACGGCGAGGACCGGGGAGCGGGTCGTGGTGGAGAAGCGTACGCGGTCGCCGCCGAGCCGGTCGGCGAGCGCTCCGGCGAGGCGCAGCGGCGCGTACATCAGTTCCTCGCAGCCGAGCACCAGGATGCGGCGGCGGTCGGCGAGCAGCTCGGCGAGCGGGGCGGCGAGGTCGGGCAGGGCGGCGTCGAGGCGGTGGCGGTGGTCCCTGGTGAAGCCGTGCCGGCCGCCGTCGGGGAGGTCGGCGGGCCAGTCGAGGGCGGCCCGGTGGAGGGGGGCGAGCGGGCCGTCGGGGAGCGGGGCGGCGGCGGGCCGGGAGTCGACGATCTCCTGGGCGCGGGCCAGCACGTCGGCGGGCAGCCGGACGCCGCCGGTGGCGGTGGCGACCAGGTCGACGCGGGCGCCGAGTTCGGCGGCGGCCTTGTCGAGGCGCTCCCGGTCGGCCCCGGTGCGCAGGTCGACCAGGGAGACCACCACGTAGCGGTCGCGGGGGTGCGCGGCGTGCAGGGCGCGGACGGTGTTCAGCACGGTGTTGCCGGTGGAGAACTCGTCGTCGACCAGGACGAGCGGTCCGTCGCCGGCCAGCAGCGCCGGGTCCTCGGGGAGCAGCAGGTGGGAGGTGGCGTGCGAGTGCTCCTCCTCGAAGCCGCCCACGGGCTCGACGCCGTCGACCGGGCGGCGGGTGGAGTGCAGGTAGGGGGCGTCCAGGCCGTCGGCGACGCTGTGGCCGAGAGCGGTGGCGGTCTCGGCGTAGCCGAGGACGACCGCACGGGCGGCCTCCTGCTCGCCGAGGAGTTCGCGGACTCGGCGGCCGAGCTCCAGGCCGGCGCCGTGCACCACGGCGGGGTGCTGCGGCACGTGCTTGCCGAGCACGTGGGAGACCAGCAGGTGGGCGCGGCGCGGGTTGCGGCGCAGGGCGAGCCCGATCAGCTGCCGCAGCTCCGGCGAGCCGGTGAGCCCGATCCCGAGCCGGTCGGTGACCCACTGGCCGGTCCAGGGCGCCGGGGCGGCGTGCTCTGCAGTCAAGGCTCCTGCTTTCGGTGGTGCAGACGTGCGGGTGTGCGGGGCGCTGCGGTCGGCGGCTCCGGCGACCGGCCCCGTACGGGGGTTCGAACTCTCGGACGAGGGTAGCGGGGTCACCCGCAGAGGCAGGCGCCGAGCAGCTCGGCGAAACTGACGTCCTCGCGGGCCACGCCGAAGACCTCGGCGCGCAGCAGCACGCGCTCGGCCCAGGCCCGGTGCGGCTTCGCCTCGTTCATCTTGTTGGTGTACGCGGAGCGCAGCACGCCGCCGCCGTCGCGGCTGAGGATGTCCTGCGCGTCGGAGTACTCCTCGTGCGTGACGACGGACAGGGCGTGCACCGCGGGCACGTGGCTGGGGTGGATGCAGGTCTTGCCGAGCAGGCCGTTGGCCCGGTCGAGCTCGATCTCGCGGATCAGCCCGTCCAGGTCGTGCTCGATGATGCGCTGCCGGACGCCGTCGGCCGGCGGCTGCGCCTCCGCGAACGGGGTGCGGCGCAGCTGCGGCTTGAACATCCGCTCCTGCACCGGGAAGTACTCCCACACCGGCCCGGTCACCGTGTACCCGGTGCCGTCGGCGCGGCCGAGCACGTTGACCACGTCGCCGATCACGCCGGCCACCAGCGCCACGTCGTAGGCGGTGAGGTCGGGCGAGCGGCGCAGGCCGTACGCGGAGCAGAGGTCGGTGACGCCGAGGCGGACGGCGAGGATGCGGTCGCGGTACTTCTCCAGCAGCCGGGAGATCGCGAAGAGCTGCTCGCGGCGGGTCTCCAGGTGGGCGAGCTCGGGCGACTCCAGCACCGGCATGGCGAACAGCCGCTGCCCGGAGCTCTCCTCGGCGGCGGTGAGCGCCTCCAGGAAGGGGCCGCCGCTCTCCTCGGTGAACTTGGGGACCACGTAGCCGGCCAGCAGCCGGACGGCGGGGCCGAGCCGGCGGGTGAGGTCGGTGATCTGCGCGGCGGCGCGGACCCGCACGAACAGCAGCGGCAGGCCGGTGTCGCCGGCCTCGGCCAGCTCGCCGAGCTGCGCGACCAGGTTGGCCTCGGCGGCCGGCACCTCGTGGTCGGCGATCGCGTCCTCCAGGCAGAGCACCATGGAGAGCACGCCGCGGGCGGCCTGCTTGCGGATGTCGGCGGCCAGGGTGCTGCGGGTCGCCGGGCTGTAGAGCGTCGCGCCGAGCGCCGTGGACAGCACCTCGGCGTCGCTGTGCAGGTCGAAGGCGACCGGCTGGTGCAGGAAGAGCCGGTCGCGGACGTCGTCGGCGAGGTGGCCGAAGTGGCGCAAACTGCTCTCCCTGGAAATCGTGGTGGCGGGCCCGGTCGCCGGGCGGGACCGCTGACGTCCCGACAACAGGGACGAACGGCGGGGCCCGATGGTTTCGCGGGGTGGGCGGCGCGGTCGCCCTCGTGCCCGTGCGGGGGCGTTCGCCGAGGCGGGTGGTGTACCGGGAGCCGTTGGCCGCCAATCGTACGGTCCTTCAGGACTTTGCAAAGACCTGAAACATCGAATTCTCGGAAGGTTACCCGCGGCGACACAAAACCCCCCTCCCGCCTGTGGCGGCCCGCATTGTCCGCGGAGGGCGGGGCCGGGCAGGATGAGGGCATGACGCACGTGATGGCGAAGGGCGCCAACATCCCGCTGACGGCGACGGCCGTCCGCGCCGTGCTGCGCTGGACGGCGACGCCCGGCGCACCCGACGTGGACGTCTCCGCGCTGCTGGTCGCCGCCGACGGCAGGGTCCGTTCGGATGCCGACTTCGTCTTCTACAACCAGCCGAGGCACCCCTCGGGCCTGGTGCGCCACCTGCCGAAGCAGCAGTCCGGCAGCGGGGAGGACGTGTCCGACACGGTCGAGATCGACCTCGGCCGGCTCTCCGAGGACGTCGAGCGGGTGGTGCTGGCGGGCTCCTCCGAGGAGGGGTCCTTCCCGTCGGTGCCGCGGCTGCGGGTGCTGGTCTTCGACGTCGGCGCCGGGGAGGCGGCCGCCCCGGTCGCCGAGTTCCCGGTGACCGACAGCGGGGACGTCACCGCGCTGGTCGCCGGCGAGTTCTACCGGCGCGCGGGAGGCTGGAAGTTCCGCGCCGTCGGCCAGGGCTACGCCAGCGGCCTCAGCGGCCTGGCGACCGACTACGGCATCGCGGTCGAGGACGGCGAGGACGTGTCCGACGCCCTGCCGGCCCACGCGGCGCCCGCCGATGCGGTGCCCGCCGCCGCGGCGGCCGAGCCGGAGCCCGCCGCACCGGCCGCCGACCTGCCGGAGGAGCCGGACATCTACACCCTGGCCCCGGCCGCACCCGCAGCCGCCCCGCTGCCGCCGCCGCCCAGCACCCCGCCGACCGTCGGCACCCCGGCCGCCGCCCCGCCGCCGGCCGGGTACGGCTACCCGCAGCCCGCCGCCGCGCAGGCCGGCGGCTACGGCTACCCCCAGCCCCCGCAGCAGCCCGCCGGGTACGGCTACCCCCAGCAGCAGGCCCCGGCCCCCGGCTACGGCTACCCGCAGCAGCCCCAGCCGCCGGCACCCCAGCCCCAGCAGCAGCCCCAGCCGACCGGGGCACCCGGGTTCGCCCTCCCCCCGCAGGGCCCGCAGTTCCAGCCCCGCTGACGCAGTGACCCGGGGCTTGCCCGACAAGCCCCGGGGGCGCGGGGAACGCGAACCGCGCTGCTCCCCGCGCCCCCACCCGGTCAGGCCGCCGGCCCCGAGGGGCGCTTGTAGCCGCGCTGCCACTGCATCCCGAAGCCGTACAGCCGGTCCAGATCCGACTGGAAACCGTGCACGTAGCGCACCTCGCGGCGGACGGTCAGCTGCCCGTCGCCGGAGTTCTCGATCAGCACCACCGCGCAGGAGCGGGCCGCCGGTGCCCGTTCGTCCAGCTTGATCTCGATCCGCGGGCCGCTCTGCGGCACGATCGTCACCGTGGCGTGGGCGTGGCCGAAGGCCGGGGTGTCGTCGTAGATGTAGACGAAGATCAGCAGCCGCCGGAACTGGTCCTTCTTCTCCAGGTTGATGTACATGGTCTCGCCGGACGGCGCACCGTAGACGTCGTCACCGCTGAGCTTGATGTACGGCGGCCGGGTGAGGTCGCCGAACAGGCCGCCCAGCGGCTGGACCACTCCACGGGTGCCGTCCGTGAGTTCGTACAGGCAGGCCAGGTCGAGGTCGACGCTGACCGGCGCCCGGTCCTGCGACTGGGGCGTCATCGGCCGCAGGTTCCGCAGGTCGAACAGCTTGCGCAGACCTCCTCCGCCGCCGCTCGGGCGATCGACCGAACGGGTGGTCCAGTGCAGGTTCACGTAGAGGTATCCGGTGGTCGCAGCCGCACCTGTCAGCGCGTGCGACGGTTGGGACTTGGTCAGCGTGACCTTGAACTGCCCCCCTGAGTCGACACCGCTGCGGTCCCCCTTCAGGAACTCCCACACCGAGACCATGGCGTCCGTCCTCCCCCTCCCCCGGCCCTCCGGCCGGTGGTCGCCCTCCGCAATCGTCGTACTCCGTATCGTCCCATCAGAGCCATACCCCGGCATCGACGATGAGCCACCGTCAGACCCCCGCCTGGCGGTGGATCGCCGCCTCCCGTACGATGCCGGGCCTCCGGACGCGATATCGTCGGTGCCGCACAGGAGTCCCCGTCGTCTCGTGCGGTGGCGTCCACGACGCTTCGTCAGGACCTCGCCCCGCGCGGGCCATCCCCTGTGCCCGACCGCGTTCCATCCCCCTGTACTGCGGAATTCGAGGCCCAACCCACGATGAACCTCTCCTCCATACAGCTGGTCTGGGCCGTCATCGGCGGCGCTGCCCTGCTGTTCACCGCCATCCTCGTGGCCGTGCTGCGCGTCAAGAACAACAAGGTCGACGAGAACACCGACTCCTGGGAGCGCAGCGAGGAGCGCCGCCGCCGCAAGGAGGCGGTCTACGGCGGTGCCTCCTACGTGCTGCTGTTCTGCTGCGCCGGCGTGGCGGCCGCGCTGTCCTTCCACGGCCTGGTGGGCTTCGGCCAGCAGAACCTCGGCCTGTCCGGCGGCTGGGAGTACCTGGTGCCGTTCGGCCTGGACGGTGCGGCGATGTTCTGCTCGGTGCTCGCGGTGCGCGAGGCCAGCCACGGTGACGCGGCGCTCGGCTCGCGCCTGCTGGTGTGGCTGTTCGCGGTCGCCTCGGCGTGGTTCAACTGGGTGCACGCCCCGCGCGGAGGCTCGCACGACGGCGCACCGGAGTTCTTCGCCGGCATGTCCATCTCGGCGGCGGTGCTGTTCGACCGGGCGCTGAAGCAGACCCGCCGGGCGGCGCTGCGCGAGCAGGGCCTGATCCCGCGGCCGCTGCCGCAGATCCGCATCGTCCGCTGGCTGCGAGCGCCCCGCGAGACCTACGCGGCCTGGTCGCTGATGCTGCTGGAGAACGTGCGCAGCCTCGACGAGGCGGTCGAGGAGGTCCGCGAGGACCGTCAGGCGAAGCAGGAGGCGAAGCTGCGGGCCCGCTCGGCGGACCGCCGGGAGCGCGCCGAGCTGAAGGCGATCGCCCGCTCGCAGGGCGGCATGCTGTCCCGGGCCCGCGGCGGCCGGCAGGTCCCGGCGCTGACCGCGGCCGGCTCGGCCGACTCCTCCGCTACGGAGCCTGCTCTAGCCGACGAGGACCCGATGGCCAAGGTCGGCCCCTCCGCCCTGGAGCCCGCAGCCCTCACCGCCGGCCGGCGCCCCCGCGCCGCGGTCGGCAGCTCGTCCAGCATCGACCTGACCGTGGACGAGGACACCCTGGCGATGCCGAAGCTGGACTCGCTGGAGCGCAAGCTCCGCGCGATCGAGCAGCAGCTCGGCTGACCCGTTCCACCGCGAAGGGCCCCGCACACACCGTGTGCGGGGCCCTTCGGTCTGCCGGGCCGGCCCGGGCGGCCGGTCGGCGGGGTCAGACGGAGGTGGTCTCCGGGGCGGGCGACTCCAGCGCCTGCTCGCGCTTGTTGCGGACCACCGAGGAGGCCAGCGCGGCACCGATGAAGCCGACGCCGATCAGGCCGGTGACGATCTCCGGGATGTGGTACTCGATCGAGGCCAGCAGGATGACCGCCAGCGCGCCGATCGCGTAGTGGGCGCCGTGCTCCAGGTAGACGTAGTCGTCCAGGGTGCCCTTGCGGACGAGGAAGACGGTCAGCGACCGGATGTACATGGCGCCGATGCCCAGACCCAGGGTGATCATGAAGATGTCCTGGGAGATGGCGAACGCGCCGACCACGCCGTCGAAGGAGAACGAGGCGTCCAGGACCTCCAGGTAGAGGAAGAGGAAGAACGCGGCCTTGCCGCCGACCTGGACGATCGACTTGCCGGTCTTCTCGGCCTCCTCCTCGGCCTCCTCCTGCGCCTCCAGCCCGTGCTCGAAGACGCTGGAGAGGCCGTTGACGGCGAGGTAGGTGGCGAGGCCCATCAGGCCGGCCAGCAGCACGGTCTCGGCGTGCTCGCCCGCGAAGAGGCGGGCGGAGACGGCGAGCACCACGAGCGCGATGACCGAGGAGAGGGCGTCCAGCTTGCCGATCTTCTCCAGCGGCTTCTCCAGCCAGCGCAGCCAGTTGAAGTCCTTCTCCTCGAAGATGAAGTCGAGGAAGATCATCAGCAGGAAGATGCCACCGAACGCGGCGATGGCCGGGTTGGCCGCCTCCAGGTAGTCGGCGTAGGTCTGGCCGTTGTAGGTCTTGCTGGAGTCGAGGGCGAGCTCGATCACCGTGCCGGGGGCCAGGTGGGCCGTCAGGCCGACCACCAGCAGCGGGAAGATCAGGCGCATGCCGAAGACGGCGATCAGGACGCCGATCGTCAGGAAGATCTTCTGCCAGAAGGGGTTCATCCGCTTCAGGACGGTGGCGTTGACGACGGCATTGTCGAACGAGAGGGAGATCTCGAGGATCGAGAGGATCAGCACGACGCCGAACCCTTCGGCCCCCCAGATCAGGCCGGCGGCGATCAGGCCGGCGATCGTGATGGCGAAGGACCATCCGAATGTGCGGAGGAACACGGGGTCAGTTACCTTTCGAATTCATGTACACGGGCGACTTTTCGGCGGCGGACTTTACTGGACGTTTACTCCGAAATCCAGGGCGATGCCGCGCAGGCCCGAGGCGTAGCCCTGGCCGACCGCGCGGAACTTCCACTCGCCCTGGTACCGGTACAGCTCGCCGAAGATCATCGCGGTCTCCGTGGAGGCGTCCTCGGTGAGGTCGTACCGGGCGATCTCCCGGCCGTCCGTCAGGTTGACCACGCGGATGTAGGCGTTGGACACCTGCCCGAAGTTCTGCAGGCGGGCGTCGGCGTCGTAGATCGACACGGCGAAGACGACCTTGTCGACGTGGACGGGCACCAGGTCGAGGTTGACCTGGACGACCTCGTCGTCGCCGTCGCCGTCGCCGGTGAGGTTGTCGCCCTGGTGCTCGACCGAGCCCTCGGGGCTGCGCAGGTTGTTGTAGAAGATGAAGTACTCGTCGCCGAGCACCCGCCCGCCCGAGCACAGCAGGGCGCTGGCGTCCAGGTCGAACGGTGCGCCGGTGGTCGAACGGGCGTCCCAGCCCAGTCCGATCTGCACCTGCGTCAGGTTGGGCGCGGCCTTGGTCAGCGAGACGTTGCCGCCCTTGGCCAGCGTGACTGTCATCTGTGGTTCCTCCCAGTCCCCCCGTCCCCGGGGCTCCCTCGATGCCGGGCCGGCTCCGGCCCCGCGGCCGGCACGACGGGACGTACCCCAGAACTACGCCCCCGCACCGCCGCGCGATCCCGCACGCCGACCTGAACTTCCTGAACTACCCGCCCGCACCGCCGCGGACAGGCAGCGGCCGGGGCCGGTACGGGAGTGCACCCGTACCGGCCCCGGCCAAGAGTATGCAACCGCCTCCGCGGTCAGACGTTCACGCCGAAGTCCTGCGCGATGCCGCGCAGGCCGGAGGCGTAGCCCTGGCCGATGGCACGGAACTTCCACTCCGCGCCGTTGCGGTAGAGCTCGCCGAAGACCATGGCGGTCTCGGTGGAGGCGTCCTCGGAGAGGTCGTACCGGGCGATCTCGGCGCCGCCGGCCTGGTTGATCACGCGGATGAAGGCGTTGCGGACCTGGCCGAAGTTCTGCTGACGGTTGTCGGCGTCGTAGATCGAGACCGGGAAGACGATCTTGGCGACCTCGGCGGGGACGCCGGCCAGGTTGACCTTGATCTGCTCGTCGTCGCCCTCGCCCTCACCGGTGAGGTTGTCACCGGTGTGCTCGACCGAGCCGTCCTGGCTGGTCAGGTTGTTGAAGAAGACGAAGTCGGCATCGGAGCGGACCTTGCCCTGGTCGGTGCAGAGCATGGCGCTGGCGTCCAGGTCGAAATCGGTGCCGGTGGTGGTGCGGACGTCCCAGCCGAGGCCGACGATGACGGCCGTCAGGCCCGGGGCCTCCTTGGTGAGGGAGACGTTGCCGCCCTTGCTCAGGCTGACACCCACTAGTCCTCCAAAGGTGCGGGAGGCACGTGCCGGTGCCCCCGGTGGTGCGGGACCGGGTGCCGCTGTACGGGCACCCGTCCTGCCAACGGCCCGATCGTAGTGCCGGGTTCCCCGTCGGTCACCGATAACGACCGGCGCGCCCGGACATCCGTCCGAACGCGCCGGGGCCGGGGGCGTTCAGGCTCAGAGCGCGCCGAGGGCGGCCAGGTACTCCTGCTCGTCGCGGGCGTCCGGCAGGCCGTTGACGACCGTCCAGCGCACCGCGCCGGCCTTGTCGATCACGAAGGTGCCGCGCACCGCGCAGCCCTTGGTCTCGTCGAAGACGCCGTAGGCGCGGGAGACCTCGCCGTGCGGCCAGAAGTCGGAGAGCAGCGGGTAGTCCAGGCCCTCCTGGTCGGCGAAGATCCGCAGCGAGAACGGCGAGTCGTTGGAGACCGCCAGCACCTGGACGTCGTCGTTCTGCAGGCGCGGCAGTTCCTTCTGGATCGCGCAGACCTCGCCGGTGCAGACACCGGTGAAGGCGAACGGGTAGAAGACCAGGACGACGTTCTTCTCGCCCCGGAAGTCGGAGAGCTTCACCAGCTCGCCGTGCTGGTTCTTCAGCTCGAAGTCCGGAGCCTGGGTGCCGACCTCGATGGCCATGGTGGGACCTTCCTCATCGTGGTGCCGCAGCCGCGGTGCGCGGCTGCGGGACAGGGGCATCCTCGCATCCGTCCGGGTGGCTTCGGCCGTTCGGGTGAGGGTCGCGGAGGCCCGGCCCCATGGTTTCGCCCTCGGTGAACATCCGCACCGGCGGCAGCCACAAGGTGCGGTGGCATGCGGAAGGGCCCCGCTGGAGGATGCTCCAGCGGGGCCCTTCCGAGGTCGTGCCGTGCGGTCAGCGCTTCCCGGTGCGCGCGGCCTTCGGGGTGGCCAGGCGGGTGCCGGCCCAGTCCTTGGCGACCGCGACCGAGCTGGTCTGCGAGAGGCCGGCGGTCTTGGCCGCGTCGGCGATCTCGTGCGCCTCGACGTGGCCGTCGCGGCCGGTCTTGGGCGTCAGCAGCCAGATCAGGCCGCCCTCGGCGAGGTACTCCAGCGCGTCGACGAGGGCGTCGGTGAGATCCCCGTCCTCCTCGCGGTGCCACAGCAGGACGCCGTCGGCGACGTCGTCGTAGTCCTCGTCGACGAGATCGCTGCCAGTGATGTCCTCGATGCCCTCGCGGAGCTCCTGGTCACAGTCTTCGTCGTACCCGAGCTCCTGGATGATCTGGCCTTCTTCGAAGCCGAGACGAGCTGCCGGGTTGGACTTGTCCGCGGGGTCCGCGGTCGCGCTCACGGGAATAACCTCCAGTATTCGGCTCGGCATCCATGCCGAGGCTGTGGGCGTAGTCCACACGTGCGCGGCGGTTCGCGCAAGTACCCGACACCCGATCCCACCCAAAGGTTGACGTGTGGAAGGGGGACACGCCGAGTGATGTGGTGTGAATCACACCCGTTTGCCCTTCTCTGTCCCGACCAATCATGCTTCGGGCTCCACCCCTGGTCCAGCAGGCGCCGCACGCGTGCCCGAGATGCGAACGGCATTCGGGGTCACCGCTCCGGCGGGCGTAGAGTCTCCTGTTGGCCCTCAGCCCGACCGCCCTTCCGGGGCGGGAGGACACCAGGTCGGACCACCTCTTCGTAACACCACACCCGGGGGTGCGCAGAACGGGCGACGAAGCCCGCCGCACACCCCCCGACCGGCCCGCCCACCAGGCGGAACGGTTACCGATCGGTAGAGATGACGGATCTCCGAGTCGCGGTACACGATGGAGGCGGCGCGACACACCTCAGTTTCGACCGACAGTGAAGGAACAGCGTGGCTTCCGGATCCGATCGCAACCCGATCATCATTGGCGGCCTTCCGAGTCAGGTCCCGGACTTCGATCCCGAGGAGACCGCGGAATGGCTGGAGTCGCTCGACGCGGCCATCGACGAGCGGGGGCGTGAGCGCGCCCGCTACCTGATGCTCCGCCTGATCGAGCGCGCCCGCGAGAAGCGTGTCGCCGTGCCCGAGATGCGCAGCACGGACTACGTCAACACCATCGCGACCAAGGACGAGCCGTTCTTCCCCGGCAACGAGGAGATCGAGCGCAAGATCCTCAACGCGACCCGCTGGAACGCGGCCGTGATGGTCTCCCGGGCGCAGCGTCCCGGCATCGGCGTCGGCGGCCACATCGCCACCTTCGCCTCCTCCGCGTCCCTGTACGACGTGGGCTTCAACTACTTCTTCCGCGGCAAGGACGCCGAGGGCGAGTCCGGCGACCAGATCTTCTTCCAGGGTCACGCCTCCCCCGGCATCTACGCCCGCGCCTTCCTGCTGGACCGACTCACCGAGCAGCAGCTCGACGCGTTCCGCCAGGAGAAGTCCAAGGCTCCCTACGGCCTGTCCAGCTACCCGCACCCGCGGCTGATGCCGGACTTCTGGGAGTTCCCGACCGTGTCGATGGGCCTCGGCCCGCTCGGCGCGATCTACCAGGCCCGGATGAACCGGTACCTGGAGCACCGCGGCATCAAGGACACCTCGGACAGCCACGTCTACGCCTTCCTCGGCGACGGCGAGATGGACGAGCCCGAGTCGCTCGGCCAGCTCTCCCTGGCCGCCCGCGAGGGCCTGGACAACCTGACCTTCGTGGTCAACTGCAACCTGCAGCGCCTCGACGGCCCGGTCCGCGGCAACGGCAAGATCATCCAGGAGCTGGAGTCGCAGTTCCGCGGCGCCGGCTGGAACGTGATCAAGCTGGTCTGGGACCGCAGCTGGGACCCGCTGCTCGCGCAGGACCGCGACGGCGTCCTGGTGAACAAGCTGAACACGACGGTGGACGGCCAGTTCCAGACCTACGCCACCGAGACCGGCGCGTACATCCGCGAGCACTTCTTCGGCGGCGACCTGCGCCTGCGCGCCATGGTCGAGAACATGTCCGACCACGAGATCCAGCACCTGGGCCGCGGCGGCCACGACCACCGCAAGGTCTACGCCGCGTTCAAGGCCGCCCGCGAGCACAAGGGCCAGCCGACGGTCATCCTCGCCCAGACGGTCAAGGGCTGGACGCTCGGCCCGAACTTCGAGGGCCGCAACGCGACGCACCAGATGAAGAAGCTGACGGTCGAGGACCTGAAGCGCTTCCGCGACCGCCTGCACCTGCCGATCACCGACAAGCAGCTGGACGAGGGCTACGCGCCCTACTACCACCCGGGCCGCGACTCGGAGGAGATCCAGTACATGCACGACCGCCGGCGCGAGCTCGGCGGCTACGTGCCGACCCGCAAGGTGCGCCCGCGCAAGCTGGAGCTGCCGGGCGACGACGCGTACAAGGCGGTCAAGAAGGGTTCCGGCAACCAGACCATCGCCACCACCATGGCGTTCGTCCGGCTGCTCAAGGACCTCATGCGGGACAAGGGCATCGGCAACCGCTTCGTGCCGATCGCGCCGGACGAGTACCGCACCTTCGGCATGGACTCGCTCTTCCCGTCCGCCAAGATCTACAACCCGCTCGGCCAGACCTACGAGTCGGTCGACCGCGAGCTGCTGCTGGCGTACAAGGAGTCCCCGACCGGCCAGATGCTGCACGACGGCATCTCCGAGGCGGGCTGCACCGCCTCGCTGATCGCCGCCGGCTCGTCCTACGCCACGCACGGCGAGCCGCTGATCCCGGTGTACGTCTTCTACTCGATGTTCGGGTTCCAGCGCACCGGCGACCAGTTCTGGCAGATGGCCGACCAGCTGGCCCGCGGCTTCGTGCTGGGCGCCACCGCCGGCCGCACCACGCTGACCGGTGAGGGCCTGCAGCACGCCGACGGCCACTCGCACCTGCTGGCCTCGACCAACCCCGGCGTCGTCGCGTACGACCCGGCGTACGGCTACGAGATCGCGCACATCGTGCAGGACGGCCTGCGCCGGATGTACGGCTCCAGCGCGGAGTTCCCCAACGGCGAGGACGTCTTCTACTACCTCACCGTCTACAACGAGCCCATCAAGATGCCGGCCGAGCCGGAGGGCGTCGACGCCGACGGCATCCTCAAGGGCCTGTACCGGCTCAAGGGCGGCGAGGCCGGCGCCATCCCGGCGCAGATCCTCGCCTCCGGCGTGGCCGTGCCGTGGGCCCTGGAGGCCCAGCGCATCCTCGCCGAGGAGTGGAACGTCAAGGCCGACGTGTGGTCCGCGACCTCGTGGAACGAGCTGCGCCGCGACGCCGTCGAGGCGGAGGAGTTCAACCTGCTCCACCCGGAGGAGCCGCAGCGCGTCCCGTACGTGACCGCCAAGCTCCAGGGCGCCGAGGGCCCGTTCGTCGCCGTGTCCGACTGGATGCGCGCGGTGCCGGACCAGATCTCGCGCTGGGTGCCGGGTGCGTGGCAGTCGCTGGGTGCGGACGGCTTCGGCTTCGCCGACACCCGCGGTGCGGCCCGCCGCTTCTTCCACATCGACGCGCAGTCGGTCGTCCTCGCGGTGCTCACCGAGCTCGCCAAGCAGGGCAAGGTCGAGCGCAGCGTGCTGAAGTCCGCGATCGACCGCTACCAGCTGCTCGACGTGGCCGCGGCCGACCCGGGCGCGGCCGGCGGCGACGCCTGATCCGCCGATCCGGTCCGGAGGGCCGGCCACCCCGCACGGGGTGGCCGGCCCTCCGGCGTTACCGCCTCAGGAGACCGTGAAGGTGTTGAGGACGGTGGAGAACTGCTGTCTGGTGGCCGTCCAGTCGTCCTCGGGCGAGGACATGTAGATCGCGTACTCGGTGCCGTCCGGGGCGACGAAGGCCTGGTCGACCGCGTGCCGGGTCCCGCCCTGCCGGTCACTGAAGGTGAACTCCCACAGGGCGCCCTCGTAGCCCTGGTAGACGTTCGCCCGGAGGGCGAGGCGGGTGTAGTCGGGCTGGGCGGAGACGGTCTGCTCCAGCTCCAGGAAGTGCGCCTCGGGGGACTGCGTGGCGCCGGGCGTCACACCGAAGCGCAGCAGGTGGACGCCGCCGTCCGGCGAGTAGTCGATCTGGCCGCCGGACTCGCTCCGGGTCCAGCCCTGCGGGACGGCCACCCGGAAGCCCGCCGGGTCGTCGCTCCAGCGGAAGCCCGCCGGCGCCGGGGTGCCGGCGGGTGCGGGCGTCGGGGTCGGCGTGGGGGTGGGAGTGGGAGTGGGAGTGGGAGTCGGGGTGGGAGTGGGGCTCGGCGTGGGGGTGGGAGTCGGCGTGGGCGTCGGCGTCGGCGTCGGGGTGGGGGTGGGGGTCGGCGCCGCGGAGGTCGTGGTGCCGGCGGCGGGCGGGGTCGGGTTGTCCGAGCCGCCGAGCAGGGCGAAGGCGAGCCCGCCGGCGAGCGCCGCCACCAGTACCGCCGCGCCGATGATCAGTGCCCTCCTGCGGCGCCTGGCCCTGGCGGCCTCGGCCTCCTCCGGCGGCGGGCCCGCCGCCGACGCCCCGGCGGCCGCCGCTCCGGCCGCGAGCGGCACCGCGAGCGACGGCGGCGGCGGTGGGGCGGGCACGGGTGTCGGAGGGGTCTGCACGGTGGGCAGGCCGAGCACCGGGGTGGCCCGCTCGGTCGGCAGGTGGCCGGAGTGTCCGCCCGTGCCCGCCACCTCGTGCAGCACGGCCAGCGTCTCGCCGGCGGTGGGGCGCTCGGCCGGGTCCTTGCGGAGCAGCGCCGTCAGCACGGGGGCGAGCGCCCCGGCGTTCCGCGGCTCGGGCAGGGGGTCGGCGACCACCGCCTGCAGGGTGCTCATGGTGGTCGTCCGGTGGAACGGCGACTGCCCCTCGACCGCCGCGTAGAGCGTCGCTCCGAGCGACCAGAGGTCGGACTCGGGGCCGGGGCGGTGGCCGGTGACCCGCTCGGGGGCGACGTAGTCCGGCGAGCCGACGATGTCGCCGGTGCGGGTGAGGCCGGGCGAGCCGGCCAGCACGGCGATGCCGAAGTCGGTGAGGACGGCCCGGCCGCTGCGCTCCAGCAGGATGTTGGCGGGCTTCACGTCGCGGTGCAGGACGCCGTGCCGGTGCGCCTCGTCCAGGGCCGCGACCACCTGCTCGCCGATCCTGGCGGCGTCCCGGGGCAGCAGGGTGCCCTCGTCGCCGATCACCTCGGCGAGCGAGCGGCCGTCGACCAGCTCCATGACGATCCACGGCCGGCCGTCCTCCTCCAGCACGTCGTAGACGGTGATGACGGAGGGGTGGTTGAGCATGGCGGCCGCCCGGGCCTCCTGTTCCATGCGGGCCTGGAGGGCGGGGAGGTCCTCCTCGGGGAGGCCGGCGACGCTCAGCTCCTTCACCGCGACCTCGCGGGCGAGCTTGCCGTCGTGGGCGACCCAGACGGTGCCCATGCCGCCGCGGCCGAGGCGGCGTCCGAGCCGGTAGCGCCCGGCGAGAAGGCGGCCGCCCGGCTCTGGTTGTCGCCCGCTCGCCTCCGGGCTGTTCTGTCGCCCGCTCGCCTCCGGGCCCTCTGAACCCGGCGCCGACGGTCGTCGCTCCGTCGCTTCGCTCCCGCGCTCCTCGCTTTCGGCACCGGCGGGCCCTTCGGCTCGGGGCGGTGTCGCTCCCGCGCTCGTCCCCCCTGCCGCGCCGGCGGGCTCTTCGGCTCGGGGCGGGGCTTCGTTCCCGCGGTCCGTCCTTTCGGTGTCCGCGGGCCCTTCGTCCGAGCCTCCGCCCGGGCCGCCGTCCGCTGGGTGCATGGCCGTCCCCTGTGCCCCGTCCGAAGTCCGTCCCGCCGCTCCGGCCGGACGGCCCCGCCCGGCTCCCAGTCTGGGGCCGGTGCTCGGGCCCGGCGACCGGGAGCGGCGGGGCTGTAACGCACCGCACCCGGCCGGGTGCGGGCTCCCGGCCGGGTGCGGAGTGGGTCGTACGAGGGTGTGCGCGGGCGTCAGATGTGGACGGCCGGGCCCGCCTCGTTGGCGCCGCGCTTGGTGAGCAGGCCGAGGGCGGCCGCGGCGACCGCGACCACGGCGGCCACCACGAAGGCGAGCGACATGCCGCTGACGAAGGAGGTGTGGACGGCGTTCGCCATCGCGTCCACCGCCTGCTGCGGGGTGCCGGCCGGGGCGGGCGGGGCGATGCCGAGCTGGGCGGCCTGGCTGAGGCCCTCTGCCTGGGCGCCCTGGACGGGCGGCAGGCCGGCCTTCGCCCAGTTCTCCGGCAGGACGTCGGTGACCTTGGAGGCCATCACCGCGCCGAGGACGGCGGTGCCGAGGCTGCCGCCGACCTGCATGGCGGCCTGCTGCAGGCCGCCGGCGACGCCGGAGAGCTCCAGCGGGGCGTTGCCGACGATGACCTCGGTCGCGCCGACCATGACCGGGCTCAGGCCGAGGCCCATCAGCACGAACCAGAGCGACATCACGCCGGTGCCGGAGTCGGTGTCGAGGGTCGACATGCCGAGCATGGCGGCGGTGGTGAAGAGCATGCCGGCCACGATCGGGATGCGCGGGCCGAGCTTGCCGATCGCGGCACCGGCCACCGGGGCGCCGACGATCATCATGCCGGTCATCGGCAGCAGGTGGACGCCCGCGTCGACCGGGGCCATGCCGTGCACGTTCTGCAGGTAGAAGGTGACGAAGAAGACGCCGCCGAAGAAGGCGAAGGCCATCAGCACCATGAGCAGGGTGCCGGCGGACAGCGGCACCGAGCGGAACAGGCTGAGCGGGATCAGCGGTTCCTTGGCCTTGGTCTGCCAGAACGCGAAGGCCGCCATCGCGAGCACCGCGCCGCCGAGGAAGACCAGCGTCGCCGGGTCGCCCCAGCCCCAGACCGGGGCCTTGATGATGCCCCAGACCAGCATGAACATCGCGCCGGAGAGCAGCACGATGCCGGGGATGTCGAAGGACTTCGCCGCGTTCTCGACCTTCACGTCGCGCAGGATCCACAGGCCGAGCGCCAGGGCGAGCACGCCGACCGGGATGTTGATGAAGAAGACCGACTCCCAGTTGACGTGCTCGACCAGCAGGCCGCCCACGATCGGGCCGGCCGCAGTGGAGGCACCGATCACGCCGCCCCAGATGCCGATCGCCATGTTGAGCTTCTCGGCCGGGAAGGCACCGCGCAGCAGGCCCAGCGCCGCGGGCTGCAGCAGCGCGCCGAACAGGCCCTGCAGCACGCGGAACAGGATGACCGTCTGGATGCTGCCGGCGAAGCCGATGGCGGCCGAGGTGGCGGCGAAGCCGGCCGCGCCGACCAGGAAGGTCGACTTGTGGCCGAACCGGTCGCCGATCTTGCCGGCGGTGATCAGGAAGACCGCGAGCGCCAGCAGGTAGCCGCTGGTCACCCACTGGATGTCGGCCGGCGAGGCGCCGAGGTCGGCCTGGATGGCCGGGTTGGCGATGGCCACGACGGTGCCGTCGAGGGCCACCATCATGACGCCCACGGCGACGGTGAGCAGGGTCAGCCAGGGGTGGCCCTGGAGGCCTCGGGCACCGCTCGGCGGTGCCCCGGCGGACTGCGGGGGCGCGTCCGCCTTCCCGGTCTTGACGACGGACGAACTCATGACTGCCCTCCGGGGGCCGGGTCGGACGAGGGTGACGGGGTGTGGCGCCGCGGGCCCACCCGTCCCCACGGCTGTCCGGCCCTGCGGCGCCACTCGCGGGAACATTATGTCAGTCGCTGACATTAGGCAATTCATGCCGTACGCCTGGAACTGACATATGGCAGAGCCGCTATCGTGGTACCCGTCCCGCCCTGCCAGAAAGGCCCCTTGCATGGCCCTGCCGCTCACCCCCTCCCGCACCGGCAAGCAGGCCCCGTCCGACTGCCGGGTCCTCGGACTGCGCGAGCGGAAGAAGCAGCGCACCAGGGACTCCCTGGTGGCGGCCGCGCACGGGCTGTTCCTCAGCCAGGGCTACGCCCGCACCACCGTCGACGAGATCGCCGCGAACGTGGACGTCTCGCAGCGCACCTTCTTCCGGTACTTCGCCAACAAGGAGGAGGTCGCGCTCGCCGTCCTCGCCGACGCCGAGGACTACTTCGTCGACTGCCTGCGGCACCGGCCCGCGGAGGAGACGCCGCTGCAGGCCATGCGGGCCGCCATCACCCAGACCTGGCAGGTGCTGAGCCTGGACGAGGGCAGCGCGCCCGGCGGCGTCCAGGCCGCCCTGGAGCTGATCGACCTCATCGAGTCGACCCCCGTCCTGCTCGCCGCCCACCTGCGGCGCACCATCGAGCAGGAGGGTGTGGTGACGGCGATCCTCGCCGAGCGCGAGGGCCTCGACCCGGCCGCCGACGTCCGGCCCCGGGTGCTGGCGGCGGCCTTCGGCGCGGTCATCCGGGTCTCCCACCTGTCCTGGACGGCGGACACCGCCGCCCACGCCGCCGGCCCCGACGGCATGATCGCCATCATCGAACGCCACCTCGACCAGCTCGGCCCCGCCCTCGCCGGTCCCTGGCGCAGCTGAGACCCACGGGGCCGACGAGGGGCACGGCTGCCTGTCGGCCCCCGCGCCTAGGCTGGGCGGCATGGTGACGTTCGATCAGTTCCTGGAGATGGGCCTGGCCCTGCCCTCGGCCACCGAGCGGCTGACCTGGGAGACCGAGGTGACGCTGCGGGTCGGCGAGAAGATCTTCGCGATGGCCTCGCCCGACTCCGGCCGGGTTTGTGTCAAAGCCACCAAGGAGGAGCAGGCCGCCCTCCTCGCCGAGGCCCCGGAGACGTACGGTGTGGCTCCGTACGTGGGCCGGCACGGCTGGGTACTGGTGGATCTCACGCGGGTCGGCGCCGAGGAGCTGCGCGAGCTGGTCACCGAGGCGTGGCGCAGCACCGCGCCCAAGCGGCTGGTCCGGGCGTTCGACGCCGAGCGGGCAACCTGACGCCACACCAGGTCCCTCGTGTGTGTGACCCATCGCACGGTTTAGACTCTGCTCACCTCCAGCTCGGGCGTTCTACCCTGGCTGGCATTGCAGTCGTACCACCGTCGGGCAAGGCCCGCTGTCACGGTCACCGGCCCGAGGGAGAGTACGCCCATGCAGCGCAGGCGGGTCAAGCGCATGCTGATAGGCGCTTTCGCCGCCTCCGCCGTCCTGTTGGACGCCGGGGCGGCCGCCGCACAGGCAGCCGCCTCCAACGAGCAGGTCGCGATCACCACTCCCCCGGCCGGCAGCGCCGCCTGGGTCGAGGACGAGTCCCTCGGCCGCCCGCTGCCCGACCCCGCCACCGCGAGCGCACCCGCCGTGGCCGCCTTCTTCGCGGGCCTGGACGAGGCCGAGCAGAACCGCCTCGCCGAGGTGTACCCGCTGGTCGTCGGCAACCTCGACGGCGTCCCGGTGGAGCTCCGCTACCGTGCCAACCGGATCGCGGTCACCGCCGAGCGGGACGCCGCCCGGGCCCGCTCCCTGGACGAGCGCCTCACCGCTGCCGAGCGGGCCGCGGCCGGTGTGCGCGCCGACGACACCGAGCGGCTGCTGAAGCCCGGCCGCCAGCTCCTCGCCTTCGACCCGCGCGGCCGCGGCCTGGTCAGCGAGGTCTACGGCGATCTCGCGACGGCCGACCGGGTCTCCGTCCTGGTGCCGGGCTCGGACGCCGACCTCGCCCACTTCGACCAGTCCGCGGACCCGCTGCGCGCGGTGACCGGCATGGCGCGGGCGCTGCTCGCCGAGGAGCGCAGGCAGGCCCCCGGAAGCCGGACGGCCGTGATCGCCTGGACCGGCTACGTGACCCCGTCCGGGCTGGGCCCCGACGCCGTCACCGCGCGGCTGGCCGAGGCGGCGGCCCCGCGGCTGCTGCGGCTGCTCGCCGGCCTGAAGGAGACCGGCCGCGCCTCGGCGCCGCCCACCCTGTTCTGCCACTCCTACGGCTCGGTGGTCTGCGGCACCGCAGCCCCTGCCGTCCGGGCCGGCGGCACCACGGACATCGTGGTCTTCGGCAGCCCCGGAATGGGCGTGGAGACGGCGGGCGAGCTGGGCCCGGGCGTCCGGGTGTGGGCGACCCGCAACCCCACCGACTGGATCGGCAACGTGCCGTACCTGGAGTTCGGCGGGTTCGGGCACGGCGCGGACCCGACCACGCAGGAGTTCGGCGCCGTCGAGGTCTCCTCGCAGGGCTCCAACGGCCACACCGGCTACTTCGCGGAGGGCACGCAGAGCCTGCACAACTTCGGTGCCATCGCCCTCGGCGACTACGGGGACGTCACCCGCCGCCAGCCGTAGCACCCGCCTCCGGCGGCCCGTACAGGGCGAGCGCCTCGGCGGCCGCCCGGCGCAGCTCGTCCTGGACCCCGGGCGGGGAGAGCACCTCGACGTCGGCGCCGAAGGCCAGCAGGGAGCGGGCCGCGGGCAGGGCCCGGAAGCCGAGCACCGTCCGCAGCCAGGCGCCGTCGCCGACCGGGACCACCGGGGCGAGCACGTGGTTGGCGTGGATGCGCAGCACCAGATCGGCCCGCTCGCGCCGGATGCGGACGGCCACCTCGACCTCGTCGGGTATCCGCTCCACCTGCTCCCGCAGTCCTTCCCACACCTCGGCGAGCTGCAGGCCGGGACGCCGGCGCACCGGCTCGTCGAGGACCTCGGCGGTGAGCGTCCGCTCGGCGCGGAACAGCCGCGGCGCCCCGTCCAGGTCGGCCACCAGGTACCAGACGCCTGCCTTGTTGACCAGGCCGTACGGGTCCAGGGTGTAGTCGCTCGGCCCGCTCGCGCCGCTGTGGCGGTAGCCGAGCCGCAGCCGCCGGTCGGCGAAGACGGCGCTCTGCAGGGCGCCGAGGTCGGCCCGGGCGGCGGGCTCTGGGCGCAGCCAGCGGGCCGGGTCGACCAGGATGCGCTCGCTGGTGGCCTCGGCGGCCGGGCGGTGCGGCGCGGGCAGTGCCGCCATCACCTTGCGCAGGGCGGAGCCGATCGCCTCGCCGAGGCCGAGCGCCTCGTGCGCGCCCTGGGCGGAGAGCACGAACAGTGCGCGGGCCTCGTCGCCGGTCAGGCCGGTGACGTCGGTGCGGTAGCCGGGCAGCAGGTGGATGCCGCCGTGCCGGCCGCGTTCGGCCCAGACCGGGACGCCGGCCGCGGAGAGCGCCTCGACGTCCCGGTAGACGGTGCGGACGGAGACCTCCAGCCGCGCGGCGAGCTCGGGTGCGGTGACCCGCCCGCGGGTCTGCAGGAGCAGCAGGATCAACAGCAGTCGGTCGGCTTTCACCGGCCGAAGAATAAACCTGACGGGGGATGTCAGGTATCGCGGGGAGAGTGTCCGCCGTCAGAACGTCCCTCCGACGAGGAGTTGTGCCATGGACACCACCGCAGACCCCCGCCCGCTGTACCTTCGCGCGCTCGGCCAGCTGGAGAAGCTCGCCGCCGCCGTCACCCCGGAGATGCTGGAGCGGCCGACCCCGTGCAGTGCGTACGACCTGCGGGCGCTGCTCGGCCACACCGTGGGCGGGGTGCACCGCAGCGCGTACACCGGTGAGGGCGGCCGGGGGATGGACGTGGCCACCGCGGTGGGTGCGGTCGCGGACGACGACTGGGTGGGGGCGTTCGGCCGGGCCCGGGAGCGGTGGGCGGCGGCCTGGCGCGAGGACGCCGCGCTGGAGCGCGTGGTGGAGGTCCCGTGGGGGCGGGTGCCGGGGCGGCTCGCGGTGGGCGGTTATCTGATGGAGGCCGTCACCCACTCCTGGGACATCGCGCAGGTCGTCGACCCGGAGGCCGCCCTGGACGAGGAGCTGGCGCACGTGGTGCTCGGCACCGCCCGGCAGGTCCTGCCGGCGGAGGGCCGCGGCGAGGGTGTGCCGTTCGGCCAGGCGCAGCCGGTTCCGGACGACGCCGGGGTGTACGCGCGGATGGCGGCCTGGCTGGGCCGCTCGGTCTGAACCCTGCGGTCCGGGCCGTGGGCGGCCGCGCCGTCGGGCGCGGCCGCCGCACGGGCGGGGGCTACTCCCGGCCGGCCGAGGTGAAGGTCATGTCGGCGTAGCGGGTGCCGGTCACCCGGCCGGCGATCGGCTCCAGCTCGGCGAGCTCCTCCGCGGTCAGCCGCAGGCCGGCCGCGGCGGTGTTCTCGGCGAGGCGGCTGCGCTTGCGGGTGCCGGGGATCGGCACCACGGTCAGCCCGTGCACCTCGGCGCGCTGGTGCACCCAGGCGAGGGCGACCTGCGCGGCGGTGGCGCCGCGGTCCGCGGCGATCTTCTGGATCGGGGCCACCAGGGCGGCGTTGCCCTCCGCGTTGGGGCCGGAGAACTGCGGGTGGTAGCGCCGGTAGTCGTCCGCGCTGAGCTGCTCGGCGGCGGTGAACGCGCCGGTCAGGAAGCCGCGGCCGAGCGGCGAGTACGGCACGAAGGCGACCCCGAGCTCGGCGGCGGCCGGCACCGCGGAGCGCTCGACGTCCCGGGAGAAGATCGACCACTCGGACTGCAGGGCGGCGATCGGGTGCACCGCGTGCGCCTCGCGCAGCTCGGCGCCGGTGACCTCGGAGAGCCCCAGGTGCCGGACCTTGCCGGCCTGCACCAGCTCGGCCATCGCGCCCACCGACTCGGCGAGCGGCACCTGCGGGTCGCGGCGGTGCATGTAGTAGAGGTCGATGACGTCGACGCCGAGCCGCTGCAGCGAGGCGTCCACGGCGCTGCGGATGTACGCCGGGTCGTTGCGGACGCCCCGGTACGTCGGGTCCTCGGCGCGCCGCTCGATGGCGAACTTGGTCGCCAGCACGACGCGGTCGCGGTTGGCCCGGACGAAGGGACCGATCAGCTCCTCGTTGTGGCCCGAGCCGTAGACGTCGGCGGTGTCGAACAGGGTGACGCCCAGGTCGAGTGCGGCGTCCAGGGTGGCCAGGGCCTCCGCGGTGTCCGTGGGGCCGTAGAACTCGCTCATTCCCATGCAGCCGAGGCCCTGGATGCCGACGACGGGGCCGTTGGTGCCGAGCGGTGCGGTGGGGAGGGTCATGCGCTCTTCTGCTTCCTGTCGGCCGCAGCGTCCGCGGGCCGTCCGGCCTGGGGGCCGAACGTGCCGTCGCCGGACGTGCGGGACGAATAGATGTCGATCTTGTAGTCGAGCACCGCGAGGGTGGCGTGCAGGTCCGCGATCCGCTGCCGGACCTCCTCGCGCTGGGCGACGAGGATGTCCCGCCGTTCGCCCATGGTGTGGTCGCCTTCCCTGACCAGCTCCACGTAGCGCAGCATGTCCGCCACCGGCATCCCGGTGAGCCGCAGCCGGCCCAGGAAGGCCAGCCGGGCCAGGTCGGCCTCGCTGTAACGGCGCTGGCCCGAGTGCGAGCGGTCCACCGGGTCCAGCAGACCGATCCGCTCGTACCAGCGCAGCGTGTGGGCGGTCAGCCCGGTGGCCGCGGAGACCTCGCTGATCGTGTGCCACTCCGGGCGCTCCGCGGCGAGCGGCTCCTCGGCCACCGGCTCCTCGTGACTGCAGGAGAGCGGGTCCCGGAAAACGGCGGTGGAAGATGCGGACGTTGCCACGGTGGACCCCTCGGTGGTCGGCGACGGCTACGACGCTACTGAGTTCGAGCGCACTCCAAGCAAGCCTGCCACGCGCCCCGGTCCGGCGGACGGCTATCGTCGGCGCATGCAGAGCTTGCGGATGATCGAGGACTGGCCGGTGCCGAACGCGGCGGCCGCGGTGGTGCAGGGCGCGGACGGCGCGGTGCTGGGCGCGCACGGACTGCAGGAACACCTGTTCCCGTTGGCGTCCGTGACCAAGCTGCTCTCCGCGTACGCCGCCCTGGTCGCCGTCGAGGAGGGCGTCTTCGAGCTGGACGACCCGGCCGGGCCCGAGGGCTCGACCGTGCGCCACCTGCTCGCCCACACCTCGGGCCTCGCCTTCGACGAGCACCGGGTGATGGCCCGGCCCGGCACCCGCCGCCTCTACTCCAACGCCGGGTTCGACGTCCTCGCCGACACCCTGGAGAAGGCCTCCGGCATCCCCTTCGCCCAGTACGCGCAGGAGGCGGTCTTCCGGCCTCTGGGCATGCACGCCACGCTGATCAACACCGCCCACCGGGCACCGGCCGGCGCGGGCGGTCTGTCGACCGTCGCGGACCTGGCGCTGTTCGCCGCGGAGCTGCAGGCGCCGCGGCTGCTCGACCCGTCCACGCTGCACCGGGCCACCCGCGAGGTCGCCTTCCCGGGCCTCGGCGGCGTCCTGCCCGGCTTCGGCCACCGCCGCCCGAACGACTGGGGCCTCGGCTTCGAGATCCGCGGCACCAAGGAACCGCACTGGACGGGCGTCACCAGCTCCCCCGAGACCTTCGGCCACTTCGGCCAGTCCGGCACCTTCCTCTGGGTCGACCCGGCGGCCGGCGTCGCCGCCGTGGCCCTGACCGATCGCGACTTCGGCCCCTGGGCCGCCGAAGTGTGGCCCGGCTTCACCGACGCCGTCCTCGCCGAACTCCGCGGCTGAAGCGGCAGGCCCCCCAGGGGCGCGGGGCAGTACGGGTGCGCCACCAGGGGCGCGTGAGGGTGTGCTTCAGCCGAACTGCAGTGGTGTGTGCATCTCCCAGAGGAGGAGTTCGGCGCCGTCGGGGCCGGCCGTGGGGTCGGCGAAGGCGTCGCCGGTGATGCGGACGGCGTCGCCGGGTTCGAGGGAGCGGCCGGCGCCGTGCGGGCCGGGGACGGTGCGGTAGCCGAGCGAGCCCGCGGTGAGGTGGACGTACCGGTACGGGGCCTCGGGGAGGGCGGGCAGCGACTGCCAGGGCCCGGCGGTGACGAGGTACAGGGCGGCGTCGGAGCGGCGCAGCCGCAGGGCGTCCGACGCGGCGTCACGTTCCATGCCGGAGGCCAGCAGGGTGAGTCCGTCCGCCGCGGGCTCGACGCGCCGCAGGCCGTACGCGGGCTCGGTGCCGAAGGCGTCCGGCTGGAGCCACATCTGGACGAAGCGGACGGGGGCGTCGGCACCGCCGGGGTTGCGCTCGGTGTGGCTGACGCCGGAGCCTGCGCTGAGGTGCTGGACCATGCCGGGCCGGACGATCCCGGCGTGGCCGTCGCTGTCGCGGTGGGCGAGGGCGCCCTCGAGGACCCAGGTGAGGATCTCGGTGTCGCGGTGGCGGTGCTCGTCGAAGCCCGCGCCGGGCGCGAGGGTCTCCTCGTTGCAGGCGAGCAGGGCGCCGAAGTGGGTGTTCTTCGGGTCGTAGTGCCCGGAGAAGGAGAAGGCGTGCCTGGTCTCGATGCCTTCGGCCGGGGTGGAGCGGTAGCGCTCGGGGGCCCGGCGGAGGTCGGCGCGGCCGCGGTCACGGGTCTCGGTCACGCGCCTACGGTAGCCGGTCGGCGGTGTCCGGCGGCCGGTCCGGCCCGGCGCGCCGGGAGGGCGAGCGGCGGGGGGTGTGCACGAGCACGCCGTCAGGTGAGGCAGTCTTGTTCCTGTGCCAGCCGCTTCAGCAAAACCCGACAGTGCAAAGCCCGACAGTGCGAGGGCCGACAAGAAGGCCGCCGCCCGCAAGGCGGCTCCGGCCGCGGAGCCGCCGCGCCCGCCGAGAGGCGGCCGGCTGACCGCGCAGGAGCGCCGACTTGCCGCCGAGCGGGCCGAGTTGCGTGCGGCGACGCTGAAACGGCTGGAGAAGTCCTCGGGCAAGCTGGCGACCGCCGCGATCTCGCGGATGGACGACCAGCTGTCCTGGTACCGCCGGATGCCGCCGGAGCACCGCTCGTGGATCGGGCTGGTCGCGCAGGCCGGCATCGCCGCGTTCACGGAGTGGTACCGGCACCCGGAGGCGCCGCAGGCCATCTCCACCGACGTCTTCGGGACGGCGCCGCGCGAGCTGACCCGGGCGATCACCCTGCGCCAGACGGTCGAGCTGATCCGCACCACGATCGAGGTGATGGAGGAGGCCATCGAGGAGGTGGCCGCCCCCGGCGACGAGGCCGGCATGCGCGAGTCGGTGCTGGTGTACGCCCGGGAGATCGCCTTCGCGACGGCGCAGGTGTACGCGCAGGCGGCGGAGGCCCGCGGCGCGTGGGACGCCCGTCTGGAGGCGCTGGTCGTCAACTCGCTGCTGTCGGGTGACGCGGACGAGGGTGTGCTGTCGCGGGCCGCCGCACTCGGCTGGGGGCAGCCCAGCCAGGTGCGGGTGGTCATGGGCAGCGCGCCGGACGGCGACAGCGAGGCGGTGGTGGAGGCGATCCGACGGGCCGCCAGGTACGCCAAGCTGCAGGTGCTGACCGGGGTGCTGGGGCGCCGGCTGGTCGTGGTGGTGGGCGGCGACAAGGAGCCGGTGCACACCGCGAAGGCGTTGATCGGCCAGTTCGCGCCGGGTCCGGTGGTGGTGGGCCCGAGCGTGCCGGACCTGCTGTCGGCGACCCGGTCGGCGCAGGCCGCCGCGGCCGGTCTGAAGGCGTGCGCCGCGTGGCCGGACGCGCCGCGGCCGGTGCTGGCCGACGACCTGCTGCCCGAACGGGCGCTGGCCGGGGACCAGGCGGCGAGACGCCAGCTGGTGGAGGAGATCTACACACCGCTGGACGAGGCGGGTTCGGCACTCCTGGAGACGCTGAGTGTCTATCTGGAACAGGCGTCCTCGCTGGAGGGGGCGGCCAGGATGCTCTTCGTCCACCCGAATACCGTGCGCTACCGGCTGCGTCGTGTGACTGACGTCACGGGCTATGCTCCGTCCGACGTACGTTCGGCGTTCACCCTGCGCATCGCCCTTGCGCTGGGCCGTCTCGGAACGGTCGGCGAGCAGGGCTGACCGCGCTGTAGGGACTGCACAACCCGGCGTGCTTTTCTTCGTTGTCGTCGCCTACCCGCCCACGGGTGCCTGGCGAGAGAGGGTTGAACCGTGCTCGTAATCGTCGCCCCTGGACAGGGTGCTCAGACCCCCGGATTCCTCAGCCCCTGGCTCGAGCTGGACGGCGCCGCCGACCGGCTGCAGCAGTGGTCTCAGGTCGCCGGTCTCGACCTCGTCCGCTACGGCACCGAGGCCTCCGAGGAAGAGATCAAGGACACCGCGGTGGCTCAGCCGCTGCTGGTGGCCGCCGGTCTGCTGACCTCCGGCGTACTGTTCGCCGACTCCGACTTCGGCTCGCTGGTGTCCGGCGTCGCCGGCCACAGCGTCGGTGAGATCACCGCGGCCGCGCTGGCTGGCGTGCTGAGCGCCGACGACGCGCTGGCCTTCGTCCGCGAGCGCAGCCTGGGCATGGCCGAGGCCGCCGCGGTGACCGCGACCGGCATGACCGCCGTCCTCGGCGGCGAGCCGGACGTCGTCGCCGCCAAGCTCGCCGAGCACGGCGTGACCGCGGCCAACAACAACGGCGGCGGGCAGATCGTCGCGGCCGGCACCCTGGAGCAGCTGGAGGCGCTGAAGGCGGACCCGCCGGCCGGCGCCCGGCTGATCCCGCTGAAGGTGGCCGGCGCGTTCCACACCGAGCACATGGCCCCGGGTGTGGCCCGGCTGGAGAAGCTGGCGCCGACCCTGTCGGTGGCCGACCCGACCGTCGCGTACGTCTCCAACAAGGACGGCGGTGTCGTCGCCTCCGGAGCCGAGGTCCTGGCCCGGCTGGTGTCGCAGGTGTCCAACCCGGTCCGCTGGGACCTGTGCATGGAGACCCTCCAGCAGCTCGGCGCGACGGCAGTGATCGAACTGTCGCCCGCCGGCACCCTCACCAACCTGGTCAAGCGCAACCTCAAGGGCGTGGCGACGCTGGCCCTCAAGACCCCTGCCGATCTCGACAAGGCCCGCGGGCTGGTCGCCGAGCACGGCGCTCAGGAGAACAACGGATGACAGCGCCCCAGATCAAGCCCGCGGCCGGTGCCGCCCACTCGCGCATCCTCGGGGTCGGCGGCTACCGACCCGTCCGGGTGATCCCCAACGCCGAGGTCCTGAACTGGATCGAGTCCTCGGACGAGTGGATCCGCACCCGCAGCGGCATCGCCGAGCGCCGCTGGGCCGGCCCGGAGGAGACCGTCGCCGAGATGTCGGTGCAGGCCGCCGGCAAGGCGATCGCGCAGGCCGGCATCCGCCCGGAGCAGATCGGCGGCGTGATCGTGGCCACGGTCTCGCACCTCAAGCAGACCCCGGCGATCGCCACCGAGATCGCGGACCGGCTGGGCTGCGGCACCGCCCCGGCGTTCGACATCTCGGCCGCCTGCGCCGGCTTCGGCTACGGCCTGGGCCTGGCGGACGGCATGGTGCGCGGCGGCAGCGCCGAGTACGTGCTGGTGATCGGCGTGGAGCGGCTCAGCGACCTGACCGACACCTCGGACCGTTCGACCGCGTTCATCTTCGGCGACGGCGCGGGCGCGGCGATCGTCGGTCCGTCCGACACCCCCGGCATCGGCAAGGTGATATGGGGCTCGGACGGCTCCCAGCGGGACGTCATCTCGCAGACCCAGGCCTGGGACACCGCGTTCGCCAAGGAGGACGCCGTCAACGGCGCCGGCGACGAGGCCAAGTGGCCCGCGCTGCGGATGGAGGGTCAGTCCGTCTTCCGCTGGGCGGTCTGGGAGATGGCCAAGGTGGCCCAGCAGGCGCTGGACGCCGCCGGGATCACCGCCGACCAGCTCGGCGCCTTCATCCCGCACCAGGCCAACATGCGGATCACCGACGCCATGATCAAGGCGCTGAAGCTGCCCGAGTCGGTGCCGGTCGCCCGCGACATCGCCGAGACCGGCAACACCTCGGCCGCGTCCATCCCGCTGGCCATGGAGCGCATGCTGGAGAGCGGTGAAGCCAAGAGCGGCGACCTCGCCCTCATCATCGGCTTCGGGGCGGGTCTCGTGTACGCCTCCGCAGTCGTTACTCTCCCCTAGGCATCACGCCCACCCCTGAAACCTGCGACGGTCCGCCGGACCGCTCGCTGTCAACACCGAAGAGGAGCAGCCGTTATGGCTACCAAGGACGAGGTTCTGGAAGGTCTCGCCGAGATCGTCAACGAGATCGCCGGCATCCCGGCCGAGGACGTCGAGCTCGACAAGTCCTTCACCGACGACCTGGACGTCGACTCGCTGTCCATGGTCGAGGTCGTCGTGGCCGCCGAGGAGCGCTTCGACGTGAAGATCCCGGACGACGAGGTCAAGAACCTCAAGACCGTCGGCGACGCGGTGGACTACATCCTCGCCAACAGCTGAGCCCCCGCGGCCGGCAGGACCGGCCGCCACGGTCGGCCGGGGCGTCATCCCGCCCCGGCCGGCCGAATCCCCCACGGCTCCTCCGCCCCCTTGCACACGTGAGAGAAGAAGAACCAGTGACCGCTGAAAACCGCACCGTGGTAGTCACGGGTATCGGCGCCTTCACGCCGCTGGGCGGCGACGCCGCCTCGTTCTGGGAGGGCCTGCTGGAGGGCCGTTCCGGCGTGGCCGCGCTGACCGAGGAGTGGGCCGCGGACCTGCCCGTCCGGATCGCCGCCCGCACGGCGGTGGACCCGGCCGAGGTGCTGCCCCGTCCGCTGGCCCGCAAGCTGGACCGCTCGGCGCAGTTCGCGCTGATCGCCGCGCGCGAGGCCTGGGCCGACGCCGGCTACGAGACCCCGGCCACCGACGAGTCCTCCAAGCTCGCGCCCGAGCGCCTGGGCGCCGTGATCGCCTCCGGCATCGGCGGCGTGACCACCCTGCTCGACCAGTACGACGTGCTGAAGGACAAGGGCGTCCGCAAGGTCTCCCCGCACACCGTCCCGATGCTGATGCCGAACTCCCCCGCGGCCAACGTGGGCCTGGAGGTCGGCGCGCGCGCCGGCGTGCACACCCCCGTCTCCGCCTGTGCCTCCGGCGCCGAGGCGATCGGCTACGCGATCGAGATGATCCGCACCGGCCGCGCCGACGTCGTGGTGGCCGGCGGCACCGAGGCGGCGATCCACCCGCTGCCGATCGCCGCGTTCGCCAACATGATGGCGATGTCCAAGAACAACGACGACCCGCAGCGCGCCTCCCGCCCGTACGACAAGGCCCGCGACGGCTTCGTCCTCGGCGAGGGCGCCGGCGTCGTGGTGCTGGAGTCGGCCGAGCACGCGGCCGCCCGCGGTGCCCGCGTCTACTGCGAGGCCGTCGGCCAGGGCCTGTCCTCGGACGCCCACCACATCGCCCAGCCGGAGCCGACCGGTGCCGGTGTCGCCCGTGCGATCGCCGACCTGTTCGAGCGCAGCGACCTGGACAAGGCCGAGGTCGTGCACGTCAACGCGCACGCCACCTCGACCCCGCAGGGCGACACCGCCGAGGTGAAGGCCCTCGCCAAGGAGCTCGGCGAGCACCTGGAGCACGTCGCCATCTCCGCGACCAAGTCGATGACCGGCCACCTGCTGGGCGGCGCCGGCGGCATCGAGACCGTCGCGACCGTGCTGGCGCTGCACCACCGCACAGTCCCGCCGACCATCAACGTCGACGACCTGGACGACGAGATCGACGCGGACATCGTCCGCGGCGAGGCGCGCAAGCTCCCCGCCGACGGCCGGATCGCCGCCCTGAACAACTCCTTCGGCTTCGGCGGCCACAACGTGGTCCTCGCCTTCCGCACCGTCTGACGGCAGCAGCCGAACGAGCCGCCCGCTCGGGCGGCTCGCCTCAGGGGCGCGGGGAACCGCACGGGACGGAAGGGCACTTCATGTGCTCTCCGCCACGCGCGGTTCCCCGCGCCCCTCGTGGTTTCCGGTCACACCACCTGGTGGAGCCACCGGACCGGCGCGCCCTCGCCCGCGTAGCGGAAGGGCTCGAGTTCGTCGTCCCAGGGCTTGCCGAGCAGCCGGGCGAGTTCGGTCTCCAGGTCACTGCCCTCGTTCTTGGTGCGGAGCAGGACGGCCCGCAGCCGGTCCTCCGGGATCAGGATGTCGCCGTGGATGCCGGTGACGGCGTGGAAGATGCCGAGGCTCGGGGTCGAGCTGTAGCGCTCGCCCTCCGCCGTGGCGCAGGGCTCGCTGGTGACCTCGAACCGGATGAGCTGCCAGCCGCGCAGCGCCGAGGCCAGGCGCGAGGCGGTGCCGGGCTCCCCCTGCCAGGAGAGCTCGGCGCGCCAGTGCCCGGGCGCGGCGGGCTGGCGGATCCAGTCGAGGCTGACCCGCACGCCGAGCACCCCCGCGACCGCCCACTCGACGTGCGGGCACAGCGCGCGGGGCGCGGAGTGGATGTACAGGACACCACGTGTCGTCACCGGGACCTCCAGGCTGTGGACGAGGGTCGCCTTCCCCAGCTGCCTCGTACCTGTCACCGGCAGGTACTCCGTACCACCGTGAAGCTCAACTTACTCGACATTAGGTAATCAAATTGAGCAAAACGGACAAGCTTTCACCCAATGCTAGTCGAATCCACCATGAGGTCCACCCCCTTGCCCATGCACTCCCCCGAACGGACCTATTCCGTCCGGAGACGCACCATCACCCCCTCGAGCGGCGGGTGATGACACCCCGTCGGGCCGTGCACCAGGGCGGACGCACCTTCCGCCCGCACACGAACCACCCCCGCGGCGACGTGCCGCGGGGGTGGACCATGACGGGGCGTCAGGAGCTCAGAGCTTGACGACCATCTTGCCGGTGTTGTCGCCGCGGAGGAGGCCGAGGAAGGCCTCGGCGGCGTTCTCGACGCCCTCGACCACGGTCTCGTCGTAGCGCAGGCTGCCGTCCTTCAGCCAGCCGGCGACCTCGGCGACGAACTGCGGCTGGAGCGCGGCGTGGTCGCGCACGATCATGCCCTGGAGGCGCAGCCGCTTGCCGATGGCGAGCGCCAGGTTGCGCGGGCCGGCGGGCGCGGAGGTCTCGTTGTACTGGGCGATGGCGCCGCACAGCACGGCCCGGCCGTGCAGGTTGAGCGCGCCGATGGCGGCCTCGAGGTGGTCGCCGCCGACGTTGTCGAAGTAGACGTCGATGCCCTCGGGGGCGGCCGCGGCGAGCTGCTCGGCGACCGGGCCGTCCTTGTAGTTGAAGGCGGCGTCGAAGCCGTAGTCGCCGACGAGCTTGGCGACCTTGTCCGCGGAGCCGGCCGAGCCGACGACCCGGGCGGCGCCCTTGAGGCGGGCGATCTGGCCGACCAGCGAGCCGACGGCACCGGCCGCGCCGGAGACGAAGACGGTGTCGCCCTCCTTGAAGGAGCCGACCTCGAGGAGTCCGGCGTAGGCGGTGAGGCCGGGCATGCCGAGGACGCCGAGGTAGTACGAGAGCGGTGCGGCCGCGGGGTCGACCTTGACGCCGTGCGCGGCGGGCAGGGTGGCGTACTCGCGCCAGCCGAGGCCGTGCAGGACGGTGTCGCCGACCTCGAAGCCCTCGGCGGCGGAGGCGACGACCTCGCCCACCGCGCCGCCGTCCATGGCCGCGCCGATCGCGAAGGGCGGCACGTACGACTTGGTGTCGTTCATCCGGCCGCGCATGTACGGGTCCACCGAGAGGTAGGTGTTGCGGACCAGGATCTCGCCCGGGCCGGGCTGCCGGACGGGAGCCTCGACCAGTGCGAAGTCGGTCGGCACCGGGGTGCCGACGGGGCGGGCCGCCAGGTGCCACTCGCGGCCGGTGGTCGGGATGTCCTGCTCTGCCATTGCGCTGCCTCCATGTCGTGGCGACCTGAAATGTTGACCTACTGAAGCAATCGTGGACATGAATAGTTCACATTGTCAAATGTTCAGGTACCATGGACCCCATGGAGACGCAGCAGCCGCCCATCGACCCCGTCACGCTGGAGGTCACCGACCTCATGGCGAGCCTGGTCGGGATCTTCCACCGCGAGTACGAGGAGGCCGCCGCCGCCCGCTCGCTGACCGGCGCGCAGGCCAAGGTCCTCGCCCTGCTGCGCCGCGGCCCGATGCCCATGCGGCACATCGCGCAGACCCTCAGCTGCGAGCCGTCCAACATCACCGGCATCGTCGACCGGCTGGAGTCCCGCGGGTTCGTCACCCGCGAGGCCGACCCGCAGGACCGCCGGGTCAAGCTGGTCGCCGCCACCGGTGCCGGCACGGCCGCCTCCGTGGAGCTGCGGGAGTCCCTGCACTTCGCCCGGGAGCCGCTCGCCGCCCTCGCGCCGGAGGAGCGCCTCCAGCTGCGCGACCTGCTCCGCCGGATGCTGGAGGGCGCCACGCCGTCCGCGTGAGGGCGCAGCGCCGCCGAGGGGGTGCCGGACGGGTTCGCGCGGAGAAAATCCGCACCTGATCCGGTCGGCGTGTAACCGAACGGCCCGCCAGGCCGTCTCAGAGGTGGGGGCACACAGGAGTGCCGGCCATTCCGCTTTTCGGGCCGGGCACGGCCGTACAGAGAGCAACTGTGTGATGACCGACAAGAGCCGACCTGCCGCGGCTTCCCGCAGCACGGGCCGCCGCCTGGCGCGGATCGCCGGCGCGACCGCCGCCGTCCTGGTCCTGGCGACCGCCGGCGCCGGCGCCTGGTTCTACCACCGGCTGGACCAGAACATCAGCACGTTCTCCGCGGACGGCGTCGCCACCAGCCGTCCTCCGGCCGGCCCCACCGCGTCCGGCGGCGGCCGCTCGGTCAACGTGCTGCTGCTCGGCTCGGACACCCGCACCGACGGGAACAGCTCGCTGGGCGGCGGCGAGGAGGGCGTGGGCCACTCGGACACCGCGATCCTGCTGCACGTGTACGCCGACCACAAGCACGCGGTCGGCGTCTCCATCCCCCGCGACACCCTGGTCACCGTCCCGCCGTGCAAGCTGCCGAACGGCTCCTGGACGAGCGAGCGCACCAACCAGATGTTCAACTCGGCGTTCACCGTGGGCCTGTCCCCCGAGGGCAACCCGGCCTGCACCCAGAACACCGTGGAGGCGCTGACCGGCCTGCGGATCGACCACACGATCGTGATCGACTTCAAGGGCTTCGCCGCGATGACCGACGCGGTGCACGGCGTCGACGTGTGCGTCCCGGGCGACGTCGACTCCTACGGCATACACCTCACCAAGGGCCGCCAGACGCTGAGCGGCCGGCAGGCGCTGGACTACGTCCGCGCCCGGCACGGCTTCGGCGATGGCTCCGACATCGGCCGGATGAAGCGCCAGCAGGCCTTCCTCTCCTCACTGATCAAGAAGGTGCAGGGGCAGGGCTTCGACCTCACCACCCTGCTGCCGCTCGCCGACGCCGCGACCAAGTCGCTCACCGTCGACCAGGAGCTCGGCAGCGCCATGAAGCTGGCCACCTTCGCCCAGTCGCTGCAGGGCATCAAGCTCGCCGACATCACCTTCGTCACCGTGCCCTGGGAGTACGCGGGCGCGCGGGTCGCCCTCGTCCACCCGGACGTCGACACCCTCTGGGAGCTGCTCCGCCAGGACCGCACCCTGGACGGCCGCAGCACCGCCCCGGCCACCACCGGCACCCCCTCGCCCGGCGCCCCGTCGGGCGGTCCGGCCTCGCCGTCGGCCTCGGCCCCGCAGTCCGTCGCCCCGTCGCCCTCCCCCGGCCAGACCCGGGCGCCCGAGCCGGTCGCGACGGCCGTGCAGGTGACGGTGCACAACGCCTCCGGTGCGGCCGGCAGCGCGGGCCGGGCCGCCACCGCGCTCAGGGCCCACGGCTACCGCGACGTCGTGGTCGGGGCGAACACCAAGGGCCGGTCCACCACCACGGTCGGATACTCGTCCGGGCACCGGGCGGCCGCCGAGCAGCTCGCCGCGCTCTACCCCGGCGCCACCGTCCGGCCCGACGCGGACGCCGACGGCCTGGTGCTGACCCTCGGCCAGGACCACGCGTCCGGCGACACCTCCGGCCCCGTCGCCGCCCTGCCGAGCAGCATCCCGACCGGCATCACCGGCAACGCCCGCCCGGCCGACAGCGACCTCTGCGCCGACCTCAGCTACGGCTGACGGCCGGCCCGTCCGGCAGCCCGGTGACCACCAGCGTCACCCGGCTGCCGGGCGCGATCCCGCCACCCGCGGCCAGCCCGTGGACGGCCCGCAGCGCCTTGGCCACGTACCGGCGCTCCAGGCCGATGCCGTGTCGCTGCTCGAAGCCGGCCGCGAACTCCTCCAGTGCGGCCGGCACCCGCCCGTAGCCACCGCCGTGGTGGCCGTGGTCGATCCGCCAGTTGTCGAACTCCCGCCCGTACGCGGCCCGGTGCAGCGCGGCCACCTCCTGCTCCAGGTAGCCCTCGCCGCGGAGCACGGCCACCCCCAGGGCGCGGGCACCGGGCGGCAGTCCGGCCGCGATGCCGGCCAGGGTGCCGCCGGTGCCGACCGCGCAGCACACCACGTCCCGCTCGCCGAGGCCCCCCAACTCCGCCGGCAGGGCCGCCGTCCCGCGGACGGCGAGCGCGTTCGAACCGCCCTCGGGGAGCACCAGGCAGCGCCCCCAGCGCTGCACCAGCGGGTGCCCCCGGGCCCGGACCAGCTCCCGGTAGGCGCTGCGGGCGACGAAGACCAGTTCCATGCCGTCCGCCTCGGCCGCCGCCAGCGAGGGGTTGCGCGGCCGGTCGGCGAGCTCCTCGCCGCGGACGATGCCGACCGACGCCAGCCCGAGCGCCCGGGCCGCGGCGGCGGTGGCCCGCAGGTGGGTGGAGTACGCGCCGCCGAAGGTGGCCAGCCGGGTGTGCCCCTCGGCCAGCGCCCGTTCCAGGTTGGGGGTGAGCTTGCGCCACTTGTTGCCGGGCACGGTGGGGTGCAGCAGGTCGTCGCGCTTCAGCCGGAGTTCGACGCCGGCCCGGGCGAGCACCGGGTCGTCGACCGCGGTGAGCGGGGTGGGCAGGTCGGCGGGCAGCGGCACCCCGCCAGGATAGGCGGCCGCGCGGGGGCCGGATCAGGCCGGCCGCGTGGAGCTGAGGTGGGCGAAGACCACCACGTTGTCGCTGTAGTCGTGGGTGGCGCGGTTGTACTCGCCGGCGCAGGTGATCAGCCGCAGCTGGGCGTCCGGGGTGTCCCCGTAGACCAGCTGGTCGGGGAAGGCGTTCTTGGGGAAGGTCTGCACCGAGTCGACGGTGAAGACCGCCACCGAGCCGTCCTCGCGGGTGATCTCGACCGGATTGCCGGGGCGCATCACGTACAGCATCAGGAAGACCGCCGGGCCCTTGGTGGTGTCGACGTGGCCGGCGACCACGGCGGGGCCGCGCTGGCCGGGGGTGGGGCCGTCCTTGTACCAGCCGACGAGGTTGCGGTCCTCGGGCGGCGGAGCGGCCAGGCCGCCCTCCGGGGTGAGACCGAGCTCGGTGAACGGGGCCTCGACGAACAGCTGCGGGATGCGCAGCTTGACCGGCTTGGAGCGGGACATCGCGGGGGCGGCCGAGGCCGCCCGGCTGGGCTGGACGAGCGGCGTCGGGGAGGCGCTCGCGACCGCCGCGGGGCCGCTGTCCGTGGAGCGGGGGGCCGCCGGGGTGGTCTCCACGGACTGGTACATGACGAGCAGCCCGACCGCGGCGAGGCCCATCGCCCAGCGCAGCGCGTTCTTGCCCTCGCCTCCGGTGCGCTTCCCGGACGGGGAGTCGGTGCCGGACGTCTGCTGGCCCATGGACGGCCGCCTCTCACGGGGTCCTGTTCAGAAGGGAAGGACGCGTCCGGCCGCGCCCGGCTTCCGGGGCGGACACGGCCGGACGCGGCCGGTGGGCGGGCGGTTCCACGGGGTCGGAACCGCGCCGCGCTCGGGGGGTGGTTATGCGGCGTCGGTGCCGCGGCGGCGGCGCAGGACGACCGTCCCCACGCCCAGGCCGCCCGCGAGCAGGGCGGCACCGGTGGCCAGTCCGCCGCCGGAGACGGCGAGCCCGCCGCCGCCGGTGTGGACGCCGCCGTGCGGGGCCTTGCCCGTCCAGGAGCCCTCGGCCTTGGTCTCCGTGCCGGAGTCCTTGCCCTCCTTGGTGCCCTTCCAGCCGTCCGTCGTGCTCCCGGACTTGGGGTCGGACTTGGCGTCGGACTTGTGGTCCTGGGTGGCGGACTTCTCCTCGGCCGTCCGGCCGGAGGGGGCCTTCTCCGGGGCCTTCTCCGTCGGTGCCTGCTCCTGCCACACCCTCTGGTCGTCGGCCCCGGGACCAGTGGGCGGGTCGGCGTACGCGGCCGGAATGGCGACGGCCAGGGCGGCGGCGGCGGCCGCTCCGGCGAGGAGGATGCGCTTGGGCAGCATGGGTCCGGTCCTTCCGGCGCCTCCGTGCGACAGCCGGCCTGGGTGCCGGCGCAGGGGATCGCGGACGCGCCTTCCCCACCGTGGTTCACGCGCCGTCAGCCCGCCACCGCTGGTCGGGGGGCACCGGGGGGCCGACGGACCGTCAGCCGGGACGTCCCGGCAGCTTGCACCGGAGTGTCGCGGAAGAGGGGCTGTGCGGCAGCCGGGGGAGGCACTGGGCCGTTGGGGTGTAGCTGCGGCAATCGGCCGCGCCATTCGGTCGGCCTCGGGCATGCATCCGCCATGCTGTCACATCATCAGATCATCACCCGCCGGTTGCTTCTGAGCGTCGCCGGGATGGGCCTGCTCTCCGCGGCCGGGTGCCAGCTGGCCTCCCACGACGGCGGCGACGGGGCGGCCCCGGCCGGCCTGCTGCCCTCCGACCCCGTCCCGACCGCACCCTCCGCCTCTGCCGCACCCTCCGCAACCGCGTCCGCCTCCGCCACCCCGTCCGGGCCGCTGTCTCCGCAGCCACGCCGGATGAGCAACCCGCTCTTCTCCCTCACCTCCGGCGACCGGCTGGTGGCACTCACCCTGGACGACGGCCCGGACCCGGTGCACACCCCGATCGTGCTGAACATCCTGGAGCGCTACCACCTGCGCGCCACCTTCTTCCTGATCGGCGAGAACGCCGCCCGGCAGCCCGGCCTCGTCCGGGAGATCGCCGCCCGCGGGCACCACATCGCCAACCACACCTGGAGCCACCCCGACCTGCGGGGCATCCCGGACGCCACCGTCCACGACCAACTGCTGCGCACCTCGGACCTGCTGGGCAGCGCCACCGGCCGCGCCCCCACCTGGTTCCGCGCCCCCGGCGGCGACTGGTCGGACGCCTCGCTGCGGATCTGCGCCGAACTCGGCATGCGTCCGATGGGCTGGTCGGTGGACCCCCAGGACTGGGCCCGCCCCGGCGAGTCCCTGATCACCCAGCGGGTGCTGAAGGCCATCGGCCCGGGCTCGATCGTGCTCAACCACGACGGCGGCGGCGACCGCTCGCAGACCGTCGCCGCGCTGCAGACCTACCTGCCCGTACTGATCGACGAGGGCTACCGCTTCACGGCCCCGCAGTGACGGCGGTACCGGCGGCAGTGCGGTGACGGGCCGCCCGGGGGTCAATCACGCCCGGAGGCGGCCCCGTTCAGGTGAATCACGGCCTGTCGCAGGCCTGTCGCGGACGGCGTGCCCTAGGGTTCTCGGCAGCGGGGACAGCCCTGCCCGGCTGCTTCACGGACCGTCGGAGGTAGGGCGGGTGGGACTCGAACCCACGACCAAGGGATTATGAGTCCCCTGCTCTAACCGGCTGAGCTACCGCCCCCCGATCCGGCCTGCCGCGCCGGCGCGAAGGCCCTTGCAGCAGCAGACGGCCCCTCAGGGCCGTCACCGGCAGCATAGCCGGTCGATCAGCCTGAATGCGCGCCGGGTGCGCATCCGGGTACGCCCGCGCACTCCGCCCGACCCACCCGCCCCCTCCGTCCGGCCCTCGGCATCTCTGGCGCGGCCCGCCCGGGTGCTGATAGATCTTGTAGGGGGCCCGCATCCGGCGGCCGGCCACCGACGGAAGCGAGACGGGCTGATGGCAGGCAGGCGGCGAACCGGCGCGCTGGTACTGCTCGCAGCCGTCCAATTGACCGCGTCGGCCTGCGCCTGGCCCGGCGGCACCCCGGAGATCCCGAGCTCGCACCCGGCGCCGCGGGACGCCGCCAACGACCGGATCGGCGCCCTCTTCCTCGGCAGCGCGGACGGCCCGCGGATGTGCACCGCCAGCGTGGTCAGCAGCCCGCACCGCAACCTGCTGGTCACCGCGGCCCACTGCGTGGAGACCCTGGACCGCGGCCGCGAGGAGGGCCTGGTCTTCGCCCCCGGCTTCCGCGACGGCCGCACCCCCTACGGCACCTGGCCGCTCACCGGGATCACGGTGGACGGGCGCTGGACGGCCGCCGAGGACCCGGAGTACGACGTGGCCTTCCTCACCGTCGCCGGCGTGGACGGCCAGGAGATCGAGGACGTGCTCGGCGGCAACCGCCTGGGCACCGGCCGCGGCTTCGACCTGCCCGTATCGGTCACCGGCTACCCGAACGACAGTGAGGAGCCGATCACCTGCAGCACCCGGACGGCCTCGCACAGCCCGACCCAGGAGAGCTTCCGCTGCACCGGCTACAGCGTCGGCACCAGCGGCAGCCCGTGGCTCACGGCGGACGGCGCGGTGATCGGGGTGATCGGCGGCTACCAGCAGGGCGGGTTCGAGGACCAGGTCTCCTACAGCGTCGCCTTCGACGCGCGGGTCGCCGAGCTGTACCGCCGGGCCACCGCCTGAACGGCCGGCCGCCCCGGGGAAACACGAAGGCCCCTCGGTGGGACCGAAGGGCCTTCGCTCTGCGCTGATCACCCGCCACTCGGGGTGAAGCTCCCCCAATTGGACTCGAACCAATAACCTGCCGATTAACAGTCGGCTGCTCTGCCAATTGAGCTATGGGGGACTGCTGTTACCGCAAACGAACGGGCGGCCGCGAGGGCCGTCCGGGGCTCCCCCAATTGGACTCGAACCAATAACCTGCCGATTAACAGTCGGCTGCTCTGCCAATTGAGCTATGGGGGATCGAGCTTCCGCCTCGCCCCCGGATCTCCCGGGCTCTCGGCGCTCGCTGCGGGACATACATTAGCGCACTGTGGGGGGTGGTCCGCCAATCGCTTTCCCCCGGGCTCCCGGCCGCGGGCCGCCCGCCCCGCCCGGCGCGCCCCGCGCGCGGCCGTCCGCGCGGCCGGGGATGCTGGTGCCACGGCCGCGCCCGCCCCTGCGGGCAGCTGCCTCCGGGGCGGTTCGCCGCCGGGATCGACGGGTAGGCGCAACGCGGCAGACGACCGCGTGGAAGGGCGGAGAGCAGAGCATGTGGAAGCTGACGTTCATCGTGGGGGCCGGGGTCGGCTACGTCCTCGGCGCCAAGGCGGGCCGGCAGCGGTACGAACAGATCGTCCGCACCGCCCAGAAGGTCTCGCAGAACCCGAAGGTCCAGGACGCCGCCGGCAAGGCCAAGCAGCAGGCGGGCGCGGTGGCCGGCAAGGCGGCCGGGGCCGTCGCGGACAAGGTCGGCGACCGGCTGCCGAACGCCGTCACCGACCGCGTCTCGTACTTCCAGCGCCAGCACGCGACGGACGACAGCTGGGGCACCGTCCGCCCGTAGGACACGCCCCGCGGCGCGCGACGGACACGGGACCTCCGCAGGTCCTGTACCGACTGGGCAACACTTGACGCGGTCGGCCGCGTACCGGCCGTCCGCTGAGGCATGATCGCATCATGGCCATCGTTGTGGGCATCGACAGCTCCACCACTCGCACCAGGATCGTCGCGTGCGACGCCGAGACCGGCGCCGTCCTGCGGGACGGCCGGGCGCCGCACCCGCTCCCGGAGGGCGCCGATGCCCGCGGCACCGAGGTCGACCCGCAGACCTGGCTGCACTCCCTCGGCGTGGCGGCCACCGGCGGCCTGCTGGAGGGCGTCACCGCGATCGGCGTCTCCGCCCAGCAGCACGGCCTGATCGGGCTCGATGCGGGCGGAGTGCTGGTGCGCCCCGCACTGCTGTGGAACGACCCCCGCTCGGCCGGGGCCGCCGCCTCGCTCATCGACGCGCTCGGCGGCCCCGCCCCGTGGGTGGAGGCGATCGGCTCGGTGCCCTCGCCGACGTACACCATCGCCAAGCTGCGCTGGCTTGCCGAGTTCGAGCCGGTCTCGGCGAAGCGGATCGCCGAGGTGCTGCTGCCGCACGACTGGCTGGTCTGGCAGCTGCTCGGCCACCCCAGGCGGCGCACCACCGACCGCGGCGACGCCTCCGGCACCGGGTACTGGTCGCCGGTCACCGGCGAGTACCGGCAGGACCTGATCAAGCTCGCGCTCGGCCACGAGCTGCACGTCCCGGACGTGCTCGGCCCGGCCGAGGCCGCCGGGCACACCCCCGAGGGCCTGCTGATCTCGGCCGGCACCGGCGACAACATGGCCGCCGCCCTCGGGCTCGGCCTGCGCCCCGGCGACGCGGTGGTCTCGCTCGGCGGCAACGGCACCATCTTCGCCGTGCACGAGCAGGCCGTGGTCGACGTCACCGGCGCCGTCTCCTCCTTCGCCGACGCCACCGGGCGCCACCTGCCGATGGCCGGCACGCTGAACGCCGCACAGGTGCTCCGCTCGACCGCCGCCATGCTCGGCTGCGACCTGGAGGCGCTCAGCGACCTCGCCCTGCAGTCCTCCCCCGGCGCCTACGGGCTGGTGCTGCTGCCCTACCTGGACGGTGAGCGCACCCCCAAGCTGCCGCACGCGGCCGGCACCCTGACGGGCCTTCGGGCCGAGTCGATGGGCCCTCAGCACCTGGCCCGCGCCGCCGTCGAGGGCATGCTCTGCAACGTCGCCGAGGCGCTGGACGTGCTGCGCGCGCACGGCGTCGCCGTCCACCGGGTGTTCCTGCTCGGCGCCGTCGGGCGGCTGCAGGCCGTCCGCGAGATCGCGCCGCTGCTGTTCGGCGTGCCGGTGCTCGTCCCGCCGGCCGGCGCGCACGCGGCGCGCGGTGCGGCGCGGCAGGCCGCCTGGGCGCTGGCCGGCACCCCCGAGCCCCCCGTGTGGGAGCTGCCCGACGTGGTGGCCCTGACCCCGGACCCGGAGACGGACCTGGCGATCGGCAACGCGGTGCGCCAGCAGTTCAAGGCCGTGCGCGAGCAGATCCACCCGGAGACGGCCGGCTGACCGGGGCGGGAGCCGTCAGTCGAGGTACGCCCGGAGCTGGTCGGCGTAGGCGTGCGCGCGGAGCTTGCCGAGCGCCTTGGACTCGATCTGCCGGATGCGCTCGCGGGTGACGCCGAAGAGCAGGCCGATCTCCTCCAGGGTGCGCGGCCGGCCGTCGTCCAGGCCGTAGCGCAGCCGGGCGACCTGGCGCTCCCGCTCGCCGAGGGTGGCCAGCACGGCGTCCAGGTGCTCGCGGAGCAGTAACAGGGCCGCGCTCTCGGCGGGCGAGGCGGCGTCGGCGTCCTCGATGAGGTCGCCGAGGGCCACGTCCTCCTCCTCGCCGACCGGGGTGTGCAGCGAGACCGGCTCCTGGGCCAGCCGCAGCACCTCGCGGACCCGTTCCTCGGGCAGCTGCACGGCCAGCCCGACCTCCGCCGCGGTGGGCTCCCTGCCGTGCTCCTGGAGCATCGCCCGCTTGACCCGCAGGACGCGGTTGATCTGCTCGACCACGTGGACCGGGACGCGGATGGTGCGGGCCTGGTCGGCCAGCGCCCGGCTCATCGCCTGGCGGATCCACCAGGTGGCGTACGTCGAGAACTTGTAGCCGCGGGCGTAGTCGAACTTCTCCACGGCGCGGATCAGGCCGAGGTTGCCCTCCTGCACCAGGTCAAGCAGGGTCAGGCCGCGGCCGACGTACCGCTTGGCGACCGAGACCACCAAGCGGAGGTTGGCCTCGATGAGGCGGCGCTTGGCGATCCGCCCGATCACCACCAGGCGGTCCAGGTCGTCGGCCAGGGCGGCACCGACCGGCTCCCCCGCGGCGGCGGCGCGGTCCAGCGCCTCCTCGGCGAAGAGGCCGGCCTCGATCCGGCGGGCCAGCTCGACCTCCTCCTCGGCGGTGAGCAGGCGGACCCGGCCGATCTCGCGGAGGTACTGGCGGAGCAGGTCGGCGGCGGGGCCGGTGGTGTCGTCCAGGGCCGGGACGGGGGCGGCGTCGGGCTCCTCGGCCTCGTCGTGCCCGGTGCCGGTCTGCGCGGCCCCGCTCCGGACGGCCTCCTCGGCCTCGGGCGGCCCGGCCTGCGGGGGCACCCTGGTCTGTGCGTCGGGCGGTCCTCCGGCGCGGTCGTGCACGGTGCCGTCCTCGTTCGCGAGGGCCTGGGGTCGGCGGACTGCGGCAAGCTCCACGGGAATCCCTTCGGGGCCGCGCGCGGCAGCTGGAGGACGCCGCGCCACACGGGACTGGGATACCCACCAGTGTGGGCCACGCCACACGCGGGACCGAGAGTCGTGCAGCGGCTTTCGTGAAGATGTACGGACACCCGGGTCGCCGTCGGCCCGCCACAAGGGGCGCGGCTGTCGTGGCGGCAGCCCTAGAGTGCCGCGGTGCCGCGGGAGCGGAGTTGGTGGCCGTACTGCTGGAGGGCGTACAACTCGCTCTGCACCGCGTTGAGTTCCTCGGCGGAGGCGCGGTTGCCGAGGCGCTGGAGGTGGGCGCGGACCTCGGTGACGCGGCGGTCCACGGCCTGCAGGCGGAGCTTCACCAGGAACTCGCCGGCGTAGATCTCGTCGGCCTTGCGCCGCGAGCGGATCGGCTCGACCGTCAGCTCCAGCACCAGGCGCCGCACTTCGTCGTCCGGGCAGACCTCGCGGACGGATCCGGTGAAGTCCGGCAGGGCGGCGCCGTACGCCGCGCCGCCGGCCTGGCCGATCGCCCGTCGCACCGCCTGGTACGGCGGGGTGGGGAACTCGTCCTCGCCGTACTGGTCGAACGCCGGGCTGACCAACTCGGGGTGCTGGAGGGCGAGTTTGAGTAGTTCACGTTCGACGAACTGGGCCGGGTCGCGCGGGTTCAGCCGGTACGCGGGCTCGGCCGGGCGGACGGGCTGCGGTGCGGGCTCGGCTCGGCGGGCACCCGGGCGGGTCTGGCCGTTCTGCTGGTTCTCGCGCTGCCAGCGGGCGAGCTGGCCGATCCGGCGGACGACGAACTGCTCGTCGAGGATGCCGAGCATGCCGGCGAGCTGGACGGCGTACTCGTGCTGGATGGAGCGGTCCTTGATCCGGACGATGATCCGGGAGGCCTCCTCCAGGGCGGCGGCCCGGCCCTCGGCGGTGTCCACCCGGTGCCGGGCGACGGCCTGCCGCAGGGCGAACTCGAAGAGCGGGACGGGGTTCTCGACCAGCTCGCGGACGGCGTCGTCGCCCTTGGCGAGGCGCAGTTCGCACGGATCCATGCCGCCGGGGGTGATGGCGATCGAGGTGCGGGCGGCGAACTTCTGGTCGTCCTCGAAGGCCCGCAGCGCGGCCTTCTGGCCGGCGGCGTCGCCGTCGAAGGTGAAGACCGTCTCCCCTCGGTACTGGGAGGTGTCCATCAGGAAGCGGCGGATCACCTTGATGTGCTCCTCGCCGAAGGAGGTGCCGCAGGTGGCCACCGCGGTCTCCACGCCCGCGAGGTGGCAGGCCATCACATCGGTGTAGCCCTCGACGACCACCGCCCGGCCGGACTTGGCGATCTCCTTGCGGGCCAGGTCGATGCCGTACAGCACCTGGGACTTCTTGTAGAGCGGCGTCTCGGGGGTGTTGAGGTACTTGGGACCGTTGTCGTCCTCGCGCAGGCGGCGGGCGCCGAAGCCGATGACCTCGCCGGCGGTGTCCCGGATCGGCCAGATCAGGCGGCCGCGGAAGCGGTCGATCAGGCCGCCGCGCTGGCCCTTGGAGGCCAGGCCGCCGAGCAGGATCTCCTTGTCGCTGAAGCCCTTGCCGCGCAGGTACCGGACGAGGTGCTCCCAGCCGGCCGGGGCGTAGCCGACGCCGAAGCGCTTGGCGGCGGTCTCGTCGAAGCCGCGCTCGGCGAGGAAGCGGCGGCCGATCTCGGCCTCCGGGGAGGCGAGCTGCTCCTCGTACCAGGCGGCGGCGGCCTTGTGGGCCTCGACCAGGCGGGTCCGCTCGCCCTGCTGGTGGCGCGGCGAGTAGCCGCCCTCCTCGTAGCGCAGGGTGATGCCGGCCTGGGCGGCCATCCGCTCGACGGCCTCGGCGAACGAGCAGTGCTCGATCTTCATCAGGAAGGAGATGGTGTCGCCGGCCTCGCCGCAGCCGAAGCAGTTGAAGACGCCCTTGCCCGGATGGACGTAGAAGGAGGCGGACTTCTCGTCGTGGAACGGGCAGACGCCCTTCAGCTGCGCACCGCCACCGTTGACGAGCTGCACGTAGTCGCCGACCACGGCGTCGATCGGCAGTGCGCTGCGCACCGCCTGCACGTCCTCGTCCCTGATCCGCCCGGCCATCCGTGAAGTGTAGGCGACCGGGCGGGAACGGAGGGGTCAGCGGGGCCCGACGAGCCGGGCGTGCAGGGCGAGGGCGGAGGCGTCGGTGAGGGTGGCGATCTGGTCGATCACGGCGCGCAGCGCGGCCCGGTCGTCCTCGGCCTCCTCGTGGACGGCGGCGAAGACCGGGTCGAGGCCGTGCGGGGCGCTGCGGGTGAGCGCGTCGGCGAGCTCGGCGATGACGATCCGCTGCCGGGAGCGGAGCTGGGCCTGCTCGTCGCGCTGCATGACGTAGCGGACGGCGACGGCCTTGAGCACCGCGCACTCCAGGCGGACGGGGCGCGGGACGACCAGTTCGGCGGCGTAGCGGGTGAGCCGGCCGGGGCCGTAGCGGGCCCGGGTGGCCTGCTCGGCGGCCAGGCAGAAGCGGCCGATGAGCTGGCTGGTGAGGTCCTTCAGACTTGCCCGGGCGCGGGCGCTGCCGTCGTAGCTGCGCGGCCACCACTCCTGGGACTGCAGCCGGTCGAGGGCCTCGGCGAGCTCGGCGGGGGCGGCGTCGGGGGCGTACCGCTCGGCGATCTTGAACAGCTCGGTGCGCTCCTCGGCGGAGCGCAGCGCGTCCGGATCGATGTGGCCGGCCTGGAGGCCGTCCTCGACGTCGTGGGTGGAGTAGGCGACGTCGTCGGACCAGTCCATGACGGTGGCCTCGAAGCACTTGCGGCCGTCCGGTGCGCCGGCCCGCAGCCAGCGGAAGACCGGCAGGTCGTCGCCGTAGACGCCGTACTTGGTGGAGGACGGGTCGGCGGGGTGCTCGCCGCGGGCCCACGGGTACTTGGTGGCGGCGTCCAGCGCGGCGCGGGTGAGGTTGAGGCCGACGCTGCGGCCGGGCCGGGGGGCGAGCCGGACGGGGGTCTCGTCCGCCGGGGCGAAGCGCTTGGGTTCGAGGCGGGTGAGGATGCGCAGCGACTGGGCGTTGCCCTCGAAGCCGCCGCAGTCGCGGGCGGCCTGGTCGAGCGCCTCCTCGCCGGTGTGGCCGAACGGCGGGTGGCCGATGTCGTGGGCGAGGCAGCCGGTCTCCACCAGGTCCGGGTCGCAGCCGAGGGCGGCACCGAGTTCGCGGCCGACCTGGGCGCATTCCAGGGAGTGGGTCAGTCTCGTCCGCGGGAAGTCGCTCTGCAGCGGGGCGACCACCTGGGTGGTGCCGGCGAGTCGGCGCAGCGCGGCCGAGTGGAGCACCCGGGCGCGGTCGCGCTGGAAGGAGGTGCGGCCGGGGCGCTTGTCCGGCTCGGGCACCCAGCGGGCCTCGGCGTTGGGGTCGTACGGCGTGGTGTCGTCCATATACCCGCCACGGTACGCCCGCTGACCGACATCCAGGGATGCGCCGCGCTACGGCCGGGCGGCCAGCAGGCGGCGCCACCGGGGCTGCTCGGTGACCAGGCAGGCGGCGGCGAGGACCGTGGCGGGGACGGCCGCCCACGCGGGCCAGGCCGCCCAGGCCCCGGCGACCGCGGCGGCGAGTTGGAGCAGGACGAGGCCGACGGTGACGTACCCGGGGACGGCGACGATCACCTGCTTCTTGTCGCCGGGGGTGGCGAGGACGGTCGGCAGGCCGATCAGCAGCAGGAGGGCGGCGGCGGAGAGCCAGGGCGAGACGCCGGCGAGCGCCCAGGGGGCGGCGACCCAGGCCACGAGTTCGGTGAGGAAGCGCAGCGCGTCGGGCAGCCGGACGGGGTCGGCGCGGCGGGTGGGTCCGGTGCCTGCGGGGGCGGTGCCTGCGGGGTCGGCCATGGGCCAACTCTCGCACGGCGGTGGCGGATGACGCACCGTCCAATGTTGCAGAGAAGTCTTTGCAGAGAGTCCTCTGCAATGTACGGTGGAGCCATGACCGCACCCGACCCCTCGCGACGGATCGACGCCCGCAGCCTCCGTGCCCTCGCCCACCCGTTGCGCGTCCGCATCCTCGACGCCCTCGCCGCCGACGGCCCCGCCACCTCCGCCCGGCTCTCCGAGCGCCTCGGCGAGAGCACCGGCACCATCAGCTGGCACCTGCGACTGCTCGCCGAGCGCGGTTTCATCGAGGAGGACGCCGACCGCGGCACCCGCCGCGAGCGCTGGTGGCGGCGCGTCCGCAGCCGGAACGTGCTCAGCACCACCGACTTCGCCGACGACCCCGAGGCCCGCGACGCCGCCGCCCTCTACCTCGACGAGATGCTGCGGGCGCAGTTCCGGCGGGTCACCGACTCCCTCGCCGCCGAATGGACCGGCGAATGGCGCGGCGCAGGCTCCATCACCGACTGGAACAACCTGCGGCTCACCCCCGCCCAGCTCCGCGCCCTGCACGAGGAGCTGACCGAGGTGGTGGCCCGGCACACCCCCGACCCCGACGCCGAACCCGACCCGCTGGCCCGGCCCGTCGTCGTGCAGATCCAGGCCCTCCCGCGGGCCGAGGGCGGTGCCGAATGAGCGCCGACGACCGCCGCGGCGGACTGCTCCGCCGCCACCGCGACTTCCGCCTGCTGTGGGGCGGCGAGACCGCCAACCGCTTCGGCTCCGCCGTCACCGGACTCGCGATGCCGCTGATCGCCGTCACCGCCCTGCACGCCACCACCTTCCAGGTCGCGCTGCTCGGCGCCGCCGGCTGGCTGCCCTGGCTCGTCCTCGGCCTCCCGGTCGGCGTCTGGGTGGACCGGATGCGGCGCCGGCCGGTCATGCTGGCCTCCTCCGCCGCCTCGCTGGCCCTGCTGCTCACCGTGCCCGCGGCCGCCGCGGCCGGCGTGCTCACCCTCGCCCAGTTACTCGCCGTCGCGGTCGGCACCGGCATCGCCGGCGTCTTCTTCCAGACCGCGTACACCGCCTACCTGCCCGGTCTGCTCGATGCGGCGGACCAGGCCGAGGGCAACGCCAAACTGCACGGCAGCGCCTCCGCCGCCGGCATCGCCGGACTCGGCTCCGGCGGCCTGATCTCCCAACTCGCCGGACCGGTCGGCGGTCTGGTCGCCAACGCCGTCACCTTCGTGTTCTCGCTGTGGTGCACCGCGCGGATCCGGCACCGGGAGATCCTGCCGCCGGCCCGCGAGCGCTCGCTCCTGCGCGAGGTCCGCGACGGACTCGGGCTGGTCTTCGGCGACGTCTGGTTCCGGACCCTGACGCTGTGGGGCGCCGCCGGCAACCTCGCCCTCACCGGCTTCCAGTCGATCCTGGTGGTCTTCCTCGTCCGCGAGGTGCACCTGCCGCCCGGCGCGGTGGGCAGCCTGGTGGCGGTCGGCTCGGTGGGCGGGATCGCCGGCGCGGCCGTCGCCCGGCGGGTGGCCGCCGCGATCGGCACCGCCCGGGCCATGCTGGTGTTCGAGATCGGCCTGCCGCTGCTCACCCTGCTCGTACCGCTCACCTCGCCGGGTACGGGACTGGCGTGCTACCTGGTCGGCGCGTTCGCGGTGTCCGCCGGGGTGGTCGCCGGAAATGTCGTCAAGTCGACGTTCCAGCAGCGGTACTGCCCGCCGGAGCTGCTCGGGCGGCTCAGTGCCAGCAGTGCGGTGCTCAACTTCGGGGCGATTCCGGTCGGTGCGGTGCTCGCCGGGCTCCTCGGCACCGAACTCGGCCTGCGGCCGGCGATGTGGCTGATGACGGCGGGGGTGCCGCTGGCGGGGCTGATCCTCTGGTTCTCCCCGGTACGGGGCTGCCGCGACCTGCCGACCGGACCGAAGGCCGCAGCGCCGCACCCGGACTGCGGGGTCACCGCTCAGGGGCGCGGGGAACTGCGCGAGGCGGAGGAACTGCGGGAGGCGAACCCCCTCGGCGTCGGGCCGGGCCCGGGGTCAGGCTGCGGCGGGGAGCAGGGCCGGGACGCAGGAGCGGTAGCGTTCGAGGACGAGGCGGACCACGGCGTCGTGGGCGCCGAGGGCCTCGGAGGCGAGGTCGCCGCCGGCCGCTGCGGCGAGGCGGGCGAAGTCGCCGGGGGCCGTGAAGTAGCCGGCCACGGCCACCCGCAGGCCGTCCGCGTGGAAGCCGGCGACGGCCTCCGCGACGCTCGGGCCGCCTGCGGCGACGTACCCCGGGCGCACCGGGACGCCGAGCCGCAGTGCCAGCAGCCGGGCCTGCTCCTCGGTGTCCAGGGCGGCCTCGGCGTCGCGCGAGCCGGAGGCGGCCAGGACGACCGCGTCCCGGCCGTCGGCGCCGCGGCGCCAGCCGGCCTCGGCCAGCCGGGCGGCCAGTGCCTCCGCCAGCAGCGGGTGCGGGCCGAGCGGGGCCGCGATCATGCCGCTGACCTGCGGCGCGGCGGCGAGCGAGACCGGGATGTCGACCTTGGCGTGGTACCCGCGGCTGAGCAGCAGCGGCACCAGGACGGCCCGGCCGCTCAGCCCGTCCAGCACCTCGGGCAGGAGGGGCGCGTTCAGGCCGAGGTGGGCGAGGCGGATGTCGAGTTCGGGTCTGGCGGCACGCAGCCGGTCCAGCAGACGGGCGATCTCCGCGCCGGCGGCCGAGTCGCGGGAGCCGTGCGCGACCAGCACCAGGGCCGGGCGGCGGGGCGCGTGCAGGACCCGCACGGCGGCGGCGCGCGGCGGCGCTGCCTGCTCTGCGGTGGCCTGCGGCGTGGGGGCGGCGGCGAGGGTGGGGGGCGGCGTCATGCCGTCCAGCGTCACCCACGGCTGTTTCCCCGCCGTTGCCCGGTGGTCACGACTGGTTTCCCGGGCCTCACAGTCGCGGACGGTGCTGGTGAGAGGCCGCACGGGCGGCCTCACAGCGGGTCGGGCGGCCGGTGAGGGCGGTGTGCGGGGGCCGTAACCTGCGGGCCGCCGCCGTGAAACAGCGCCGTAGCACAGTGGCGGACATGAACGATGCCGCCACCGACACCCACTGCCCGTACTGCGCGCTGCAGTGCGGAATGGGGCTGCGCCGCACCGACGGGCCCGTGCCGGTCTCCGTGGTGGAGCGGCCCGCGTTCCCGGTCAACCTGGGCGCACTCTGCGGCAAGGGTGCGAACGCCGCCGCGGTGCTCGCCCCCGGAGCCCGGCTCACCACACCGCTGGTGCGCGCGGGCGGGGAGCTCCGCCCCGCCTCCTGGGAGGAGGCCCTGGACCGGATCGCCGGGGCGCTCGCCGGCACCGCCGAGACGCACGGCAGGGACGCCGTCGGGGTGTTCGGCGGCGGCGGGCTGACCAACGAGAAGGCGTACCTGCTGGGCAAGTTCGCCCGGGTGGTGCTCGGCACCTCCGCCATCGACTACAACGGCCGGTTCTGCATGTCCTCGGCGGCGGCCGGCGGCATCCGGGCCTTCGGCCTGGACCGCGGGCTGCCCTTCCCGGTCGAGGACATCCCGCGGGCCGGCTGCGTGATCCTGGTCGGCGGCAACCCGGCGGAGACCATGCCGCCGTTCGTCCGCTACCTGCGCGAGCTGCAGGAGAACGGCGGGAAGCTGATCGTCGTCGACCCGCGGCGCACCCGCACCGCGGACCTCGCCGACCTGCACCTGGCCCCGCGGCCCGGCACCGACCTGGCGCTGGCCCTCGGCATGCTGCACCTGGTGGTCTCCCAGGGCCGCACCGACGAGGCGTTCATCGCCGAGCGGACGACCGGCTGGGCGGAGACCCGCGCGGCCGCGATGGCGCACTGGCCCGAGCACGTCGAGTCGGTGACCGGGGTGCCGCTGCCGCAGCTGCGCGAGGCGGTGCGGCTGTTCTGCGACGCGCCGACCGGCATGGTGCTCACCGCGCGCGGCCCCGAGCAGCAGGCGAAGGGCACCGACACCGTCAGCGCCTGGATCAACCTGTGCCTGGCCACCGGCAACGCCGGCCGGCCGCACGCCGGGTACGGCTGCCTCACCGGGCAGGGCAACGGCCAGGGCGGCCGCGAGCACGGCCAGAAGGCCGACCAGCTGCCCGGTTACCGCAAGCTGGACGACCCGGCGGCCCGCGCGCACGTCGCCGCGGTCTGGGGCGTCGACCCGGACTCGCTGCCGGGGCCCGGGCGCAGCGCGTACGAGCTGCTGGACTCGCTCGGCACGGACGTGAAGGCGCTGCTGCTGATGGGTTCCAACCCGGTGGTGTCGGCGCCGCGTTCCTCGCACGTGGCGGAGCGGCTGCGGTCGCTGGACTTCCTGGCCGTCAGCGACGTGGTGCTCTCCGAGACGGCGGCGCTGGCGGACGTGGTGCTGCCGGTCACCCAGTGGGCCGAGGAGACCGGCACCATGACCAACCTGGAGGGGCGGGTCATCCTGCGCCGCAAGGCCGTGGACGCGCCGGAGGGTGTGCGCAGCGACCTGGAGGTGATGCACACGCTCGCCGGGCGGCTGGGCCACGGGGAGGGCTTCCCGACCGAGCCGGAGAAGGCCTTCGACGAGCTGCGCCGGGCCTCGGCCGGGGGCGTCGCCGACTACGCGGGGATCAGCTACGAGCGGATCGCCGCCGAGGACGGGGTGTTCTGGCCCTGCCCGTCGTCCGAGCACCCGGGGACGCCGCGGCTGTTCCTCGACCGGTTCGCCACCCCGGACGGGCGGGCCAGGTTCACCGCAGTGCACCACCGGCCGGCGGGTGAGGAGCCGGACGAGGAGTACCCGGTGCGCCTGACCACCGGCCGGGTGCTGGCGCAGTACCAGTCCGGCGCGCAGACCCGCCGGGTGGCCGAGCTGAACGCGGCCGCCCCCGGTGCGTTCGTCGAACTGCACCCGAGGCTCGCGGAGAAGCTCGGGGTGCGCGACGGCGAGCAGGTCGCCGTGGTGAGCCGGCGCGGACGGACCGTCACCCCCGCCCGGCTCACCACCGCGATCCGGCCGGACACCGTCTTCATGCCGTTCCACTGGCCGGGCGAGGCCAACGCCAACCTGCACACCAACCCGGCGCTCGACCCGGTCTCCCGGATGCCGGAGTTCAAGGCGTGCGCGGTGCGGGTGGAGCCGCTGGCGGCGGCGGAGTGAGGCGTGCCGGGGCCGGGGGTGTCCGGTTCCGGCCACCCCGCGGCGCGGCGGCGCTGACAGGATGGTGCGATCCCCCGCACCGAACTCCTCCCCCAGGAAACCGTCCATGGCGCTGCCCCAGGGACCGCTCAGCCACCGCTACCGCGGCGAGCACCCCGTCCGCACCCTCCTCTACCTCTTCCGGCCCGACCGGGGGCGCGTCGCCCTCGCGGTCGCCGTGTTCTTCGCCAAGCACGCGCCGGTCTGGCTGCTGCCGCTGATCACCGCGAACATCGTGGACGTGGTGGTCCGGCACCGGCCGGTGTCCGTGCTGTGGTGGAACTCCGCGGTGCTGCTGGTGATCCTGCTGCTCAACCTGCCGCTGCACCTGCTGTACGTGCACTGGATGCACGGCTCGATCCGGCGGACGGGCACCCGGCTGCGCTCCGCGCTGTGCCACCGGATGCAGCAGCTGTCCATCGGCTACCACTCGCGGGTCAGCGCCGGCGTGCTGCAGGCCAAGGTGATCCGCGACGTCGAGGGCATCGAGAACGCCTCCCAGCAGACCGCCGACAACGGGCTCGCCGCGATCGCCACCCTCACCGGCGGCCTGGTCGTCATCGGGGTGCAGACCCCGGCCTTCCTGCCGGTCTTCCTGGTGGTCGTGCCGGCCGCGGCGCTGCTGGTCGTCCGGCTCCGGGAGCGGCTGCGCAGCCAGAACGAGTCCTTCCGGCAGGAGGTCGAGCAGCTCTCCTCCCGGATCGGCGAGATGACCACGCTGATCCCGATCACCCGGGCGCACGGTCTGGAGCGCACCGCGCTGCGCCGGGTGGACCGCACCCTCGGCCGGGTGCTGGACGCCGGGCTGCGCCTGGACCTGCTCAACGGCCGCTTCGGCTCGCTCGCCTGGATCCTGCTCAACGCGATCGGGGTGGGCTGCCTGGCCGGCTCCGCGCTGGTCGCCTACTACGGCTGGCTGGACGTCACCCCGGGCGCGGTGGTGATGCTCAGCGCGTACTTCTCCAGCCTGACCGGCTCGGTCACCACCCTGCTGACGCTGACCCCGCAGCTCGGCAAGGGGCTGGAGTCCGTCCGCTCGGCCGGCGAGGTGCTGCAGGCCCCCGACCTGGAGGAGAACTCCGGCAAGGCGGAGGTCGCGCGGGTCGCCGGCCGGATCGAGTTCCGCGGCGTCGGGCACACCTACCCGGGCGGCGAGGAGCCCTCGGTGAGCGGCTTCGACCTGACCGTGCGGCCGGGCGAGACGATCGCCCTGGTCGGCGGCTCCGGTGCGGGCAAGTCCACCGTGCTGAACCTGCTGATCGGCTTCCTGCGGCCCAGCGAGGGCAGCATCCTGCTGGACGGCACCGACATGGAGCAGCTGGACCTGCGCAGTTACCGCAAGTTCCTGTCGGTGGTGCCGCAGGAGTCGATCCTGTTCGAGGGCAGCATCCGGGAGAACGTCACCTACGGCATGAAGGACGTGCCCGAGGAGACGGTGCGGGACGCGCTGCGGGACGCCAACGCGCTGGAGTTCATCGACCGGCTGCCGCAGGGCCTGGACACCGTGGTCGGCGAGCGCGGCGCCCGGCTGTCCGGCGGCCAGAAGCAGCGCCTGGCCATCGCCCGCGCGCTGATCCGCGACCCGCGGGTGCTGATCCTCGACGAGGCGACCTCCGCCCTGGACTCCCGCTCCGAGGCGCTGGTGCAGCAGGCGCTCGCCCGGCTGGTCAAGGGCCGCACCGTGTTCGTGGTGGCGCACCGGCTCTCCACGATCAGGAACGCCGACCGGATCGTGGTGATGCAGCACGGCAGGATCGCCGAGATCGGCTCGCACGCCGAACTCCTGCGCAGCGGCGGGGCGTACGCCGGTCTGCAGGCCGCCCAGCTCGCCTGATCCGGGGGCTCACAGCCGGGCCTGCACGCCGCTGAGCTCGACTTTCCGCTCGTGAAACAGAGCGGCCCCGGCCGGGTAACTTCCGGGAAGCATGCTCAAGGGCATGACAGCAACGGACAGCACAGCGGAGCCGCGGATCGTGGTGATCGGCGGCGGCATGGCCGGCCACCGGCTCGCCCAGCAGCTCACCGCCCACGGCGCAGGCCGGGTGACGCTGCTCGCCGAGGAGGAGTACGCCCCGTACAACCGGGTGCTGCTCGCCGACGTGCTGGCCGGCCGCTACGCCCCGGACATCGCGGCCCTGGCGGCGCTCCCTCCGCAGGTGGAGCGCCGCCAGGCCCGGGCCGTCCGGATCGACCGCGAGCACCGCCTGGTGCAGTGCGACGACGGCGCCGCCGTCGGGTACGACCACCTGGTCCTCGCCACCGGCTCCAACCCGGTGCTGCCGCCGCTGCGCGGCCTGTTCGACGACGCCCTGACCGGCCGCGAGCGATGGGGGCACCTCCCAGCCGCCAAGGCTGGGGGAGAACTCCCCACCGGGGTGTTCGCCTTCCGCACCATGGCCGACTGCGAGCTGATCGACGCCTACCTGCCGGGCGTCCGGCAGGCCGTGGTCGTCGGCGGCGGACTGCTCGGGGTGAGCGCCGCCCGGGCGCTCGCCGCCCGCGGCGTCCAGGTGGTGCTGGCCCACCAGGGCGAGCACCTGATGGAGCGCCACCTCGACGAGGAGGCCGCCGAACTGCTCCGCGCCCACCTCGCCGAACTCGGCGTCGAGGTGCACACCGAGTGCCGCGTCCGCTCGGCGCTCACCGAGGACCGCCGGATCACCGGCGTCGAACTCGCCGACGGCTTCCGGCTGGACGCCGAACTGTTGGTCATCGCCACCGGGGTGCGGCCGCGCGCCGGCCTCGCCGCCGCCGCCGGGCTCGAAGTCCGCCGTGGCATCGTCGTCGACGACCACCTGCGCACCTCGGACCCGGCGATCCACGCCCTCGGCGACTGCGCCGAACACCGCGGCACCGTCTACGGACTGGCCGGCCCCGCCCTCGCGCAGGCCGACCACCTCGCCCGCCTCTTGGCCGGCCAGGACGCCCCGTACCGGGGCAGCCGGCTGCTCACCCGGCTCACCCTGACCGGCCCGGACTCCGCCCCGCTGGACCTCGCGGCCTTCGGCGAGACCGCGCCCGCCGGCCCGGACGACCGGGTCGTCCGGCTCGCCGACGCCAGCCGCGGCACCTACCGCAAGGTCATCGTCCGCCGCGACGAGCAGGGGGGCGACCGCCTGGTCGGCGGCGTCCTGCTCGGCGACCTCGACACCGTCGGCGACCTCGCCGGCACCTGGGAGGGCGACGAGGCCCTGTCAGCACACCCGCTGCACCTGCTCACCACCCAGAGCACGACCACCGGAGGGCCCGCCCGATGACCACCAGCCCGATGAGCACCACCAAGCCGACCGTCGTCCTGGTCGGGTACGGCATGGTCGGCCACCGCTTCCTGGAAGCCCTGGCCGACACCGGCGCAGCCGACCGCTACCGGGTCGTCGTCCTCGCCGAGGAGCCCCGGCACGCCTACGACCGCGTCGCACTGACCTCGTACTTCTCCGGCAAGTCCGCCGACGACCTGCTGCTCGCCGAGGAGGGCTTCACCGACAGGCACGGGTTCGAGGTGCACCTCTCCTCCCCCGTCGCCTCGATCGACCGGGCGGCGAAGACCGTCACCACCGCGGCCGGCCACACGATCGGCTACGACACCCTGGTGCTGGCCACCGGCTCCTACCCGTTCGTGCCGCCGGTCGAGGGCAAGGACGCCGAGGGCTGCTTCGTCTACCGCACCATCGAGGACCTGGAGGCCATCGAGGCGTACGCGGCGACCGCGAACGTCGGCGCGGTGGTCGGCGGCGGCCTGCTCGGCCTGGAGGCGGCCGGCGCGCTCAAGGGCCTCGGCCTGGAGACCCACGTGGTCGAGTTCGCGCCCCGCCTGATGCCCGTCCAGGTGGACGAGGGCGGCGGCGAGGCGCTGCGCCGCACCATCGAGGAGATGGGCGTCGTCGTGCACACCGGTGTCGGCACCAAGACCATCCTGGTCGAGGACGGCAAGGCCCGCGGCATGACCTTCACCGACGGCTCCGACCTGGAGACCGACCTGGTGATCTTCTCGGCCGGCGTCCGCCCCCGCGACCAGCTGGCCCGCGACTGCGGCCTCACCGTCGGCGAGCGCGGCGGCATCGCGGTCGACGAGCTCTGCAGGACCTCCGACGAGAACGTCTTCGCCATCGGCGAGTGTGCGCTCGCCGTCGACGGCCGGGTCTACGGCCTGGTCGCCCCCGGCTACGAGATGGCGCAGGCCGTCGCCCAGCAGCTCGCCGACGAGGCCTGCAAGCCGTTCACCGGCGCCGACCTCTCCACCAAGCTGAAGCTCCTCGGCGTCGACGTGGCCAGCTTCGGCGACGCCTTCGGCACCACCGAGGGCTCCCTGGACGTCGTCTACTCCGACTCCCGCTCCGGCATCTACAAGAAGCTCGTCGTCACCGCCGACGGCGCCCTGCTCGGCGGCATCCTGGTCGGCGACGCCGAGGCGTACTCCTCGCTCCGGCCGCTGGCCGGAACCGGCAACCCGCTGCCCGTCCCCGCCGAGTCGCTGGTCCTCCCGGCCGGCGCCGGCGCCCCCGTCTCGCTCGGCTCCTCCGCCCTGCCGGACGACGCGGTGGTCTGCAACTGCCACAACGTCACCAAGGGCCAGGTCCGCTCGGCCGTCACCGAGCACTCCTGCACCACCGTGCCCGAGGTCAAGAAGTGCACCAAGGCCGGCACCGGCTGCGGCTCCTGCATCAAGCTGCTCTCCACCATCGTCACCGACGAGCTGGAGGCCTCCGGCGTCGAGGTCGACAAGGGCCTGTGCCCCTGCTTCGCGCACACCCGCGCCGAGCTGTACGAGATCGTCCGGGTCAAGCGGATCGCCACCCACCGGCAGCTGCTCGCCGAGCACGGCCGCGCCCCCGAGGGCGCCGAGGGCTGCGAGATCTGCAAGCCGACCGTCGGCTCGATCATCGCCTCGCTCGCCCCCGAGCTGGAGGCCTCCGGCCACATCCTCGACGGCGAGCAGGCCGCCCTGCAGGACACCAACGACCACTTCCTGGCCAACCTGCAGAAGAACGGCTCCTACTCGGTCGTGCCGCGCATCCCCGGCGGCGAGATCACCCCGGACAAGCTGATCGTGATCGGCGAGGTCGCCCGCGACTTCGGCCTCTACACCAAGATCACCGGCGGTCAGCGGATCGACCTCTTCGGCGCCAGCGTCGACCAGCTCCCGCAGATCTGGTCCCGCCTGGTCGAGGCCGGCTTCGAGTCCGGCCACGCCTACGGCAAGTCGCTGCGCACCGTGAAGTCCTGCGTCGGCTCGACCTGGTGCCGCTACGGCGTGCAGGACTCCGTCGGCATGGCGATCCAGCTGGAGCTCCGCTACCGCGGCCTGCGCAGCCCGCACAAGCTCAAGTCGGCCGTCTCCGGCTGCGCCCGCGAGTGCGCCGAGGCCCGCGGCAAGGACTTCGGCATCATCGCCACCTCCAACGGCTGGAACCTGTACGTCGGCGGCAACGGCGGCGCCACCCCGCGCCACGCGGACCTGCTCGCCCAGGACCTCGACGACGAGCAGCTGATCAGGCTGATCGACCGGTTCCTGATGTTCTACATCCGCACCGCCGACCGGCTGGAGCGCACCTCCACCTGGCTGGAGCGCATCGAGGGCGGTCTCGACCACGTCCGCGACGTGGTGGTGAACGACTCGCTGGGCATCTGCGCCGACCTGGAGGCCCTGATGGCCCACCACGTCGCCGACTACCAGGACGAGTGGGCCGCCACCCTCGCCGACCCGGACCGGATGCGGCGCTTCGTCTCCTTCGTCAACGCCCCCGGCGTCCCGGACCCGAGCATCCGGTTCACCCCGGAGCGCGACCAGATCAAGCCCGACCTGGTGCTCCTCGCCACCGAGGAGGAACTGCTCGCCGCCCTCGACCCCGACAACGCGCTTCTGGAGACCCGATGACCACCGTCGCCACCACCACCCGCGTCGAGCTGCTGACCGGCCGGTCCTGGACCACCGTCTGCGACTGGGAGCTGCTCGTCCCCGGCCGCGGCGTCGCCGTCCTGCTGCCGGACGGCACCCAGGCCGCCGTCTTCCGCGACCACGCCGACCGCCTCTACGCGGTGGCCAACCGCGACCCGTTCACCGGGGCGTACGTGCTCTCCCGCGGCCTGGTCGGCTCCACCGCCGACGGCCGGATGTACGTCGCCTCGCCGCTCCTGAAGCAGCGCTTCGACCTGGCGACCGGCGAGTGCCTCGACGACGAGACGGTGCGCATCCCGGTGCACACCGCCCGCCTCGGCGAGAGCTGAGCCCTTGAGCGCCTGAACCCCGGGGCCTGCCCGCAGCGCCCCACCACCGCCCCCGATCGGCCCGGCCGTCCGCAGTCCCTGCCCTGACCCGCGGACGGCCGGTGCTCTGTTCAGGGGCTTCGTGCTGCCCGCCCCGGGCGGCTCTGCTGCCCGGTCCGGCCGGTGGCGGGCCGGCGTTCAGCGGCGGACGGCCGCCAGCACCGCCTCCGCCATACCGCGCTCACCGCGGGCGTTGGGGTGCAGCGGGGCCGCACCCGACGCGGCGGCGACCGGCTCGACCCAGCGCTGCGACTCCCCCGCGCACATGTCGTGGCCCGCGGACACCGCGGCGGTGTCCACGAAGACCGCCCCTGCCGCGGCGGCCCGGGCCCGCAGCATCTCGTTCAACTGGTCCATCTTCTCCGTGAGGAAGGCGATGTCGGGCAGGGCGATGCCCTCGCCGAGGGCCACCCGGCAGCGCGCCGGGTCCGACGGGAGCAGCGCCGGATAGCCGACCACGTACAGCCGCGCCGAGGGCGACCGGCGGCGGATCTCCGCGAGGACGGCGGCCACCTTCTCGCCCGCCGCCGCCACCCGCTGCTCCACCTCGTCCGGGCCGCCGCCGGTCGCGGCGTAGGAGGCACGGCAGGCGGAGGCCGTGACCGCCGCGTCCCCGGGGCCCGGGGAGGACATCGTGTGCAGCAGGCTCTCCCTGGCGCAGTGCGTGACGACCTCCATGAAGCCGGCGTCGTTGCCGCCGATCCCGACGGTGACCAGCCGGGTGGCCGGGGAGAGGGCGTCCAGCTGGGGCGGGTTGGTGCCGTCGGGGGTGTGCTGGGGGCGGGCCAGCTCGCCGGCCCGTGCGGAGCTGCAGCTGACGTCCCGGAAGGCGTCCCCGGTCAGGCCGAGGCCCGCGGCCACCAGGGACGGGTAGTTCGCCCCCGAGCGGTAGCAGCCGGCCGGGGTGCCGCCCTGCGGCGGCACCTTCAGGCCGGAGGTGTACGAGTCGCCGAGGGCCACGTACGGCCCGGCGGGCGCCGAGGGCGTGGGGGCTGCGGACGAGGCAGGGCCGGCCAACCCGGCGGACTGCTGCCCGGGGCCGTCGGCCGCTCCCCCGCTGCAGCCGGCCGCCAGCAGCAGCGCGGCCAGGGCGAGCCCGGTGCCGCCGCGCCTGAGTCCCATGCGATCCCCCCGAGTCCGTTCCTGGTCGTCCCAACGTACGGGACCTGCCCGGAAGCTCCCCACTCCGGGTGACCGCGCCGTGTCGCGCCGGGCCCGCGGCGCCCCCGGTCGGCCTCGTGGACCCCCGGGGCCGGGTCGGTCGGCGCCACGGACTCCCGGGGCCGGGTCAGTCGGTGTCGCGCTCGTGCTCGGCGAGGAACTCCTCGAAGCGCCGGCCCAGCTCGTCGGCCGAGGGCAGGTCGGTGGTCCGGGCGAGCAGGCTCTCCCTGCCCTCCGCGCCGGCCACCGCGTCGTACTGGCCCTCCATGCCCCGGATGGCGGAGCGCAGTTCGCCGTCGCCCTGCTCCAGCTGCTCCTCGATCTCGGCGTGCACCTCGTCCACCCGCAGCTTCAGCTCGGTGCCGGGCAGCACCAGGCCGGTGGCCGACTGGACGGCCTCCAGGATCAGGACGGCGGCGGCCGGGTAGGCGGAGCGCGCGATGTAGTGCGGCACGTGGACCGCGAAGCCGAGCACGTCGTGGCCGGCCTCGGCGAGGCGGAACTCCAGCAGGGCCTGGGCGCTGCCCGGCACCTGGGCCTGGTCGAACCAGCGCGGGTAGCCGGGTGCGAGGTCGAGCCGGGTGCCGTGCGGCGTCAGGCCGACCGGGCGGGTGTGCGGGACGCCCATCGGGATGCCGTGGAAGTCCACCGAGAGGCGGACGTCGAAGCGCTCGATCAGGCCGCGCACGGCGACGGCGAACAGCTCCCACTCGGTGTCCGGCTCGGGGCCGGAGAGCACCAGGAAGGGCGCACCGACGGAGTCGTGCACCAGCTGGAGGAGGATCTCCGGCGGGTCGTAGTCCGTCCAGCGCTCCCGGTCGAAGACCATCGCGGGGCGGCGGGCGCGGTAGTCGACCAGGCGGTCGTGGTCGAAGCGCGCGACGACCTGCGGGCCGCCGTGCTCCAGCAGGTGCGACACCACCTGGGTGCCGGCCTCGCCCGCGTCCATGAAGCCCTCGAAGTGGTACAGCAGCACCAACCCGCTGTCGGCCGAGGCGGCGGCCTCCTGCGCGGCGGCGACCGCCGCGACGCCCGCCGGCTCCAGCTCGTACAGCTTCTTGGGATCACGCACGGCGCACCCAACCCCGTTCCGTCTCGTTCGTCCTACCGGGGCCGGCCCATGCCGGCGGCCCTGCGGGCGCCCCCAGGACGCCCTTCCGATCACTCCAGCGTGCCCGGGGCCGCTGGAATTCCCGCAGCTGCCGCATGTCCCCACCCCTCTTGCAGAATATCCTCACCCACCGCGAAAGCCCCTGGTGGGAGGTGTCCGGAGGGCATTTCGGGGCCCGTCCGGCGGCCGCCACGGCGTGCCGTCGACACGCGCACGCCCCCGATCGCGTGCCGCGAAGTGACGCACCGCCTTCTTGCGGGTATCGTCCTCTCGCTGCCTCGCACCGTCGCGTCGTCGCCACGCCGTTCGTCACGGCGCCGGCCATGCCCCGAACAGGTGCGCGGCCAGTCATCCCTCGCGCACCTTGCCTTCACCTGGCCGCCTGCTTCCCTTCGTGATCTCGTTTCTCTCTCGGCCATCTCGCGGACGCACACTGTCCCCTCGCCCATCCCGCCGGACCGGGTCGTCGACCCGTTCCCGTTCCGGCACCGCGCTGCCCGCCTCCGGGCCGTCGCCTCCGCCGCCCGACCGGTCCTGCACCGGCGTGCGCCGACCGGGCGACGGAGGCCCCGGAGCGGGGCGAAAGACCCCGCCCTCGACGCCGTGATCCCGGAACGAGGGTCCCTCCGATCGCCGAAGGACCGAAGGATTCCGTGCCCGTACCCGTCACCCTCATCGGCCGCACCGTGCGGCTGGAGCCTCTCGCCGAGCACCACGCGGAGGCACTGGCCGAGGCAGGTGCAGAAGACCGTACGACCTACGCCTTCACGCCTGTCCCGCACGGCCTGGAAGCGGCCCGCGAGTACATCGGGCGTGCCCTCGCAGACCAGGCCGCGGGCCGGTCGCTGCCGTTCGCGACCGTGAGCACCGCGGACAACCGGGTGGTCGGCTCGACCCGGTTCCTGGAGCTCGACTACTGGCAGGGCCCGCTCGTGTGGCCGCCGGTTCCCGGCGTGCCGTTCGGCGATCCGCGCGAGGCGGTGCCGGACGCCGCCGAGATCGGCAACACCTGGTTGGCCCCGCGCGCGCAGGGCACCGGCATCAACACCGAGGCGAAGCTGCTGATGCTGCGGTACGCCTTCGAGGAGTGGAGGGTGCAGCGGATCTCGCTGCGCGCCGACGCCCGCAACCTGCGCTCGCGGGCCGCCATCGAGCGGCTCGGGGCCACCTGCGAGGGCGTCCGCCGCGCCCACTCGCGCGGGCTCGACGGGGTGGTCCGCTCGACCGCCTTCTACTCGATCCTCGACGAGGAGTGGCCGGCCGTCCGCGACATCATCGAGCTGCGGATCGCCGCCGCGACCTCGCCGAGCGCCCCGGACCCGGCTCTCAACCAGGAGTGCCTTAGACACGGCGGCCCGCTGATCCCCGCCTGACGGCACGACCCGGCCCGGGTGCCCCGCTGCGCTCCGGGCCGGACGCCGTGTGCCCGGTGCGGGGCGCCGGGCGATCGGGGGGTGCTCAGTCCTCCGGCGCGGGTGCGTAGGGCGGGCGGTCGGTGCGGCGGCGGGCCGTCTCGCGTACGTCCTCCGGCAGCTCGGCGACGTCGACCAGCTGCGGCAGGAGCGAGGCGTCGCCGGTCAGCGCGCGGAAGCAGCGCTCCACCGTCAGGCCGTGCTGCGGCCGGTGCTCGACCGTGATCGGGTCGCCGGCACCGATCCGGCCCGGCTCGACGATCCGCAGGTAGGTACCGGGCAGCGCCGCCTCGGTGAACCGCCGCACCCAGCGCCGCTCGTCCAGCCAGTGGGCGAAGGTCGAGCACGGGATGCGCGGCACGGACACCTCCAGCAGCACCTCGTCGCCGATCCGCCAGCGCTCGCCGATCAGCGCGCCGTCCACGTCCAGGCCGGTGGTGGTCAGGTTCTCGCCGAAGCTGCCGTTGGGCAGCTCGCGGCCGAGCTCCGCCGCCCACCGGTCCAGCACCTCCCGGGCGTAGGCGTACACGGCCTGGTCGTCGCCGCCGTGGTTGCGGGTGTCGAAGATCGCATCGCCGACCAGGCCGCTGTGCAGCCCGGTGTGCTTGGGGCCCGGCGCCCGCAGCTCCACCGGGTGGTCGACTGGGCGCTTGTCGATCCCCGTCTCCCCGACGCCGGGCTTCGCGGGGTTGGGTCGCGGTCGGGCGAGGTTCACGGAGAGGAGTAGGGGCACGCACGCAGCGTAGGCGGGAGCGCCGAGGGGCGCAGCCGAATTTCACGCCGGGCCCGTGCCGGTCCCGCACCTGTCCCGTGACTGTCCCACGCCTCGTGTCGATCCGCTGACGGGACGCCACCCCGCGCTGCTCACCGGGTGTTCACTGCGCGTCAGTCCGGGCCCGGTGCCCACCCCCCTCCGGCCGAACGCCTACCCTCGTGGGTCGGGTGGAACGGACGAGGGGGACCGGATGGGCTACCACCGCAACAACTGGCGCCAGGTCGCGGGAGCGGCCGCGCCCTTCATCCCGGGCGGCCGGGCGATCCTCGGCACGGTCGACGCCGCCAACCGGCTGCGGGACACCGTCGGCCGGCGGTCGGTCCAGTACGTCCAGGGCGGCCGTCCGCTCGTCGAACTGCCCTGGCAGCCGCCCGGTCCGCCGGCGGACCCGCACCGCGCCGACGCCGTCGGCCGCCAGGCCTGGGACCTGCTCTTCGGCGACGAGCAGCGGTACGGCGCCCGCGCCCTGCTCGACCACGTGGGCAACCTGCTGATGCCGCTGCCGCCGGCCGAACTCGACCTGGTCGTCCGCCGCTTCGGCCAGCAGGGCCTGGACCGCTGGGACGCGCTCACCCACGTCAAGGACGCCGAAGGCCGCTCCGCGTACGACTGGCGTCGCCAGCAGGAGCTGTTCGGCTGGCTGCTGCGCTCGGTCAGCCCGTACTCGGCCATGCTGATCGGCACCGCCATGCCCTGCAGCCAGCCCGACTACGACGCCGGCTGCGACTGCGCCGACCACGGGTGGGTACTGCCGCAGGGTCCGTTCGCGCAGGTGGACGGCACCTACTTCACCGAGAAGTGGCAGCGGGTCTCCGGCTCGACCGAGGCGATGAGCTGGCAGGACATGGACCAGGGCCGGTTCGGCACCTGCTGGCTGCTGACCAGCGTGCAGGCCGTCGTGCAGGTCAATCCGCAGCACGCGCCGCGCCACCTCCGCCAGGAGGCCAACGGCACCGTCACCTGCACCCTCTACGACCAGGGCCGGCCGATCGACATCACCATGGTGCCCGACCTGCCGTACGGCCACGGCGTACTGTGGGGCGCCAAGGGCCACAGCGACGACGCCCGGTACGCCGAGACCTGGCCCGGCTACTACGAGAAGGCCGCCGCCCGGTTCTTCGGCGGCTACCCGGCCATCGCCGACGGCGGCCACCCGAGCGACGCGCTGAGCCTGCTCACCGGCCGTCCCTCACGCGAGGGCGAGATCGACCTCGGCAACCCGTGGCTCTGCCACGAGCTCGCCGACCGCCGCGCCCGCGGGCAGGCACTCACCGCCAGTACCCACGGACGCGGGGACGACACCGAGCGGATACACGGCGGACGGCTGGCCGCCAGCCACGCCTACTTCATCAAGGACGTCGACGTGGCCGGCGGCCGGATCTGCCTCGGCAACCCCTGGGGCGACGGCGCCGACCGGCGGATGTGGGAGTGCTGGCTGACGCTCCAGGAGATCCCGCACTGCCTGCGGAGGATGAACGCCGTCGACACCTGGTGAGCTGCCCGCCGTCCGCCTTGCGCCTCCCCCTTTCGACCGGAGGCCGGGGCGGTCAGAGCAGGCGAAGTGCCGCCACGAGGTCGGCCGGGTCGTGCGGGCAGCGGACGGGGTGGGCCTCGAGCTCGGCGGAGACCGGACGCCACCCCGTCCGCGGCAGCGGCTCCACCCGGACGTCGAGGACGCGGTACCCGGACCTGCGGTGGTGCAGGTGGAGCACACCCTCGGCGGTGTGGGTCAGCAGTTCGCCGGTGCGGTCGGTGCGGGCCGTTCTGATGCGCTGCCAGTCCTCGTCCGACCAGCGCAGATCGGGCAGCGCCAGCGGCCGGGGCAGCAGGATCGGGCCTTGCGGGGCCTCCGGAAGCGCCGTGCGGGGATCCGCGACGCTGCCGGGGACGGGGGTCGCCCAGGCGGGCAGTGCTTCGCGGGCCGCGAGCCAGGCGGTCGGAATGCCGGCGGTGCCGGTGTGCGCGGCGACCACCCCGCCGACGATGGCGGCCGTGGTGTCGACGTCCCCGCCTGCGGTGACGGTGTCCCAGATCGCGGCCGGATAGTCGTCGAGGTGGCGTGCGGCCGCCCACAGCGCGAACGGCACGGTGTCCGCGGCACTGACCCTGCTGCCGTTCCCCAGCACCTTCGCGGCGGTGTGCGGGTCGCCCGAACCGAGCAGCCCGACGGCCTCGCCGATCCCGCGCCGCACCGCGCCGTGCGGGGTGAGCCGGCGGACCTCGGCCAGGAAGTCCTCCGGCGCCGGACGCCCGCCCCTGGCCCGTACCGCGAGTGCGGCGGCCACCGCGACGGCGATCGCGCCGTCCACCGCCTGCGGATGGGTGTGGGTGATGAGCGCGGTGTCCGCCGCCGGGCGGACCGCGGCGGCCGGGTCGTCGGCGTACGCGGCACCGAGCGGGGCGACGCGCATGGCCGCGCCGTTGCCGTACGAGCCCTGGCCGTCGAAGAGTTCGGCCGCCAGCTGCCGAGCGTCGCCGCCCTCGCGGATCAGCCGGAGCATCCGGTTGGCGGCCGGACCGTACCCGCGGTCGAAGTCGTGGCGCCGGGCGAAGGAATGGGTGAGGTCGAAGGTGTCGATGCGGCCCCGCTCGGTGAGTACCGCGTGGACGGCACAGGCCATCTCGGTGTCGTCCGTCCACGGCCACCTGCCGGGCGGGGCCTTCCGGCGGTCCAGGTACGGGCGGTTGGCGGGGACGAAGAACTGGGCACCCAGGGCGTCGCCGACGGACAGCCCCTGCAGGGCGTCGAGACAGGCGGCGGCGGTGGCGGTTGTCGTTGGTCCGGTGGTTTCCGTGGGCCCGGCGGGCGGAGTGGTCTCCATGCGGTCGGTCATCGCCGTCCATCGTGGCAGCCGGGACCGGTGGGCGGCGAGGCGGTTTCCGGCCCTCGGGGCGGTCGGCCCGGAGGGATTGCGCACCCGGTCAGCAGCGGGCGTCGATCTCGCGGAAACTGGCGTAGTGGTCGGCGGTCCAGTAGCGCTCGCCGGCGGTGCCGGTGACGATCCGTCGGGTCCCGCGGTCGTCCGAACCCGGGCTGACGACGGTGTACTCGTGGTAGTAGCCGGTCGAGTGGCGGGGCAGCAGCCCCTCGCGGTTCTCGAAGACGATGCCGTCCGAGCGGTACGGGTAGGGTCCGCCCGCGGCGATCAGGGCGAGGGTGTTGCCGGCCTGGGCGGGGAGCCTGCTGCGGCAGACATCGGCGATGGCCGGGTCGCTGGGCACCCACCCCGGGCTCGCCGTACCCGGCGTCCGCGAGCGGGGGTTCTGTGGGCCGGAGTCCTGTGGACCGGGCTTCTGCGCGCCCGGGTTCTGTGTGCCGGGGCCGGTCGTACGGTCGGGCGTCGTGCCGGTGGTGGGAGTCCTCGTCGAACCGCTGCGGTCGCCGAGTGCGTAGGCGGCCGCGGCTACGATCGCGCACACCAGCAGGACGGCGACGACGATCACATGGTTTCGGCTGGTCATGGCCGACAGCTTGCCCGCTCGGCGGAGCGCGCCGGGCCGAGCTTCGCACCGCTCTCACCCGTTCGGCCGCAGGCGGAGCACATGTGCGGACGGGGCCGGCGGGGCCCGTCCGGGGACAGTCGGGCCGGGTCGATGATCCGTCAGGAACCGGCTGCAGCAGGGCATCTTCGACCTGGTGGCCATCGGATGCAGAAATGCCGCCGGGGCGGGAACGGACGCCATTGTCCGTTCCCGCCCCGGCTCGCTACGTCCGACGGCTCTCCTGCGCCGAGCTCCGTCGAACGCCCCTCCCCGGTGGAGGGGTGCGGTCAGCGATGGGACCGCGCTGCTTCGTGTCAGCGCGAATCGCTGCCCGCCGTCTCGATGGCGGCGCGACCTGCCTCCAGGCGCGCCACCGGAATCCGGAAGGGAGAGCAGGATACGTAGTCCAGCCCCACCTCGTGGAAGAAGTGGACCGAGTCCGGGTCGCCGCCGTGCTCGCCGCAGACGCCGAGCTTGAGGTCCGGGCGGGTCGCCCGGCCGGCCTCGGCGGCGTGCTTGACCAGCGAGCCCACGCCGTCCCGGTCGATGGTCTCGAACGGGCTGACGCCGAAGATGCCCTTCTCCAGGTACGCGGTGAAGAAGCTGGCCTCGACGTCGTCGCGGGAGAAGCCCCACACGGTCTGGGTCAGGTCGTTGGTGCCGAAGGAGAAGAACTCGGCGGCCTCGGCGATCTGTCCGGCGGTCACCGCGGCGCGCGGCAGCTCGATCATGGTGCCGAGCTTGATGTCCAGCTGCACGCCGGTGGACTTGGCGACCTCGGCGAGGACGCGCTCGCACTCGTCGCGGACCAGCTCGAGCTCCTGGACGGTGCCGACCAGCGGGATCATCACCTCGGGGCGCGGGTCGCCGCCGGCCAGCTTGCGCTCGGCCGCGGCCTCCGCGATGGCCCGGACCTGCATGCCGAACAGACCGGGGATGACCAGGCCGAGGCGGACACCGCGCAGGCCGAGCATCGGGTTCTGCTCGTGCAGCTTGTGCACGGCCTGGAGCAGGCGCAGGTCGTTCTCGTTCGGGTCCTTGCGGGCCTCGGCGAGGGCGACGCGCACCGACAGCTCGGTGATGTCGGGCAGGAACTCGTGCAGCGGCGGGTCGAGCAGCCGGACGGTGACGGGCAGGCCGTCCATCGACTGGAAGAGTTCCAGGAAGTCGCCCTTCTGCAGCGGCAGCAGGGAGGACAGGGCGAGCTCGCGGTCCTTGTCGTTGTCCGCGAGGATCAGGTGCTCGACCTCCTTGCGGCGCTCCTCACCGAGGAACATGTGCTCGGTGCGGCACAGGCCGATGCCCTGGGCGCCGTACCGGCGGGCGCGGTTCGCGTCCTCGGCATTGTCGGCGTTGGCCCGGACGGCGAGGCGGCGACGGACGTCGGCGTGCGCCATCAGCCGGTGCACGGCCTGGACGAGCCCGCCCTGGACGTCGGCGCCGGCGTGCAGGGTGCCCTCGAAGTACTCGACGACCGGGGACGGCAGCACCGGGACCTCGCCCAGGTACACCTTGCCGTTGGCGCCGTCGATGGAGACGACGTCGCCCTCGTGGACGACCTGGCCGTCGGCGGTGGTGAACTTGCGGTTCTTGGTGTCGACCTCCAGCTCCTCGGCGCCGCAGACACAGGTCTTGCCCATGCCGCGGGCGACGACGGCCGCGTGCGAGGTCTTGCCGCCGCGCGAGGTCAGGATGCCCTCGGCCGCGATCATGCCCTCGAGGTCGTCCGGGTTGGTCTCACGGCGGACCAGGATGACCTTCTCGCCGGAACGGGACCACTTGACGGCGGTGTAGGAGTCGAAGACCACCCGGCCGACCGCGGCGCCCGGCGAGGCCGCGATGCCGTAGGCGACCGGCTTGGTCTCGGAGGTCGGTGCGAAGCGCGGGAACATCAGCTGGGCCAGCTGGCCGCCGGTGACCCGGCTGAGCGCCTCGTCCAGGTCGATCAGGCCCTGGTCGACGAGCTGGACGGCGATGCGGAAGGCGGCGGCCGCGGTGCGCTTGCCGACGCGGGTCTGCAGCATCCAGAGCTTGCCGCGCTCGATGGTGAACTCGATGTCGCAGAGGTCGCGGTAGTGCGTCTCCAGCGTCTGCATGATGGTCATCAGCTCGTCGTACGACTTCTTGTCGAGCTGCTCCAGGTCGGCCAGCGGCAGGGTGTTGCGGATGCCGGCGACGACGTCCTCGCCCTGGGCGTTCTGCAGGTAGTCGCCGTAGACGCCCTGGGTGCCCGTGGAGGGGTCACGGGTGAAGGCGACGCCGGTGCCGGAGTCCTCGCCGAGGTTGCCGAAGACCATGGTGCACACGTTGACGGCGGTGCCGAGGTCGTTCGGGATGCGCTCCTGGCGGCGGTACAGCCGGGCGCGGTCGCCGTTCCAGGAGTGGAAGACGGCGTAGATGGCGAGGTCGAGCTGCTCGCGCGGCTCCTGCGGGAACTCCCGGCCGGTCTCGCGCTGGACGATGCCCTTGAAGGTCTCGACCAGGCCCTTGAGGTCCTCGGCGGTCAGGTCGAGGTCGTTCTCGGTGCCCTTGGCGTGCTTGGCCTCGTCCAGGGCCTCCTCGAACAGCTCGCCGTCCACGCCCAGCACGGTCTTGCCGAACATCTGGACCAGGCGGCGGTAGGAGTCCCAGGCGAAACGCTCGTTGCCGGACTGGGCGGCGAGGCCGGCCACCGAAGCGTCGGACAGACCGATGTTCAGAACGGTGTCCATCATGCCGGGCATGGAGAACTTGGCGCCCGAACGGACCGAGACCAGCAGCGGGTTGTCGTGCTGCCCGAGCGTCTTGCCCATCTCGGCCTCGAGGGCGGTCAGGTGCTTGCTGATCTCCTCGTGCAGCGAGGCGGGTTCACTGCCGGTCTCCAGGAAGACCTTGCAGGCCTCGGTCGTGATGGTGAACCCCGGAGGGACGGGGAGACCCAGGTTGGTCATCTCGGCCAGGTTCGCACCCTTGCCGCCAAGAAGATCCTTGAGGTCCTTGTTTCCTTCGGTGAAGGAGTAAACAAACTTCTGCTTCGCCGCCACGGGTCGGTCTCCTCGCACACGGTTGCCCTGACGCCGGAGAACATACCCATTTCAAAGGCGCTTTCGTGCCGCCAATAGGCCGTACGTGCTTGAGAACCACTCAGGACCCAGCAGATCGAATGCCCGGGTAGGCATTCACCTGTGTTGCTGAAATCGTCCGGTTGACGCTAGCGACCGTTCAAGTAGTGAACGCAACGAAACCTGAAGATCATACGAACCGGACAGAGAGTGATGGCCGATCGTCGACTCTGTTGCCCCGGCTTGATTTCCTGCAGTCAGGTACACCGTTCGGCCCGACAGCCCCTTCGGGAAGCAATTCACACTGTCGACACTCCACGGCGACCTGACCGGCCGTCAACCACCCAGGCTATGTGGCAAGCGTCACGAGCGCATCTCAGCCTGCGGGCGCGGTCGATCATCCACGATGCCACTCTGAGTGATTGATAGTCGAGCAGGCAGTAACCAAAATCTGCCAGAAAGGAGCCCTCTTGGCCAGATCGTCCAAGAGGGCTGGGCCGCACCGGCAGATGACCGATCCGGCACTATTTCGACCTCGCGTACAGATCAGCCGCCGGACGTGTCCGATTCGGCGTCAGCGGAGGGGGTGGCGCAGTCGTACGGATCGTCCAACCAGCCCTCGGGCAGTACGACCCGGTTGTTTCCGCTCGTCCGACCACGGGGGCCGTCCGCACCGATCGGCCACGTCTGGTCCTGGTCGATCTGCTGGAGAAGTTCGTCCAACTCGGCGAGGGAAGCGGCATTCGCCAGCCGAACGCGCAGCTCGGAACCGACCGAGAACCCCTTGGTGTACCAGGCGACGTGCTTGCGGAAATCGATGACGCCCCGGGCCTCGTCCCCGAGCCACTCACCGAGCAGCTGGGCGTGGCGCACCATGGCCCGGGCCACCTCGCCGAACGTCGGACGGGCGTAGTCGACGTCACCCTCGAAGACCGACACCAGGTCCTTGAACAGCCACGGCCGGCCCAGGCAACCACGGCCCACCACCACACCGTCGCATCCGGTCTCGCGCATCATCCGCAGCGCGTCGTCGGCCGACCAGATGTCGCCGTTGCCGAGGACCGGGATCTCCGCCGGCACCGACTCGCGGAGCCGGGCGATCGCCGACCAGTCGGCGGTGCCCCCGTAGTGCTGCGCGGCAGTACGGCCGTGCAGGGCGATCGCCGCCACACCCTCCTCGGCGCCGATCCGCCCGGCGTCCAGGAAGGTGAGGTGGTCGTCGTCGATGCCCTTGCGCATCTTCATCGTCACCGGCAGGTCACCCGCGTTGGAGACCGCCTCGCGCAGGATGTCCCGAAGCAGGTTCCTCTTGTACGGAAGCGCCGAGCCCCCGCCCTTGCGGGTGACCTTGGGGACCGGGCACCCGAAGTTCAGGTCGATGTGGTCGGCGAGGCCTTCGTCGGCGATCATGCGCGCCGCCTTGCCGACCGTGACCGGATCCACGCCGTACAGCTGGATCGACCGCGGCTTCTCGCTCGGGTCGAACTTGATCAACTGCATGGTCTTGGCATTGCGCTCGACCAGGGCACGAGTGGTGATCATCTCGGAGACGTACAGCCCCTTGCCGCTGCTCTGCTCCCGGCAGAGCGTCCGGAACGGAGCGTTGGTGATCCCCGCCATCGGCGCCAGCACCACGGGCGGCCATACCTGCATGGGCCCGATGTTGAGGGGTGCGAACTCTGCGTCGAGCGCGGTGGGATCCGCGCCGGTCGCGGGTGCACCAGCGGCGGTGGTGGGCGCACCGGTGGCGTCGGCGCTCCCGACGATGTCAGGCGTGCTGGGCGTGGTGGTCATGCGCGGCAGAGTCCTCGGCTGATGGGATTCGGGACTCTCCATTGTCCCCCACTCGGACGGCCGCCCCGGGCGCCCTCGGGAGGGCCCGGGGTGGGTGGTGGGTGGTGTGGGGCAACCCGGCTGGTGGGTGGTGTGGGGTACCCACGGCTGGTGGCTGTCGGGTGCCCTTCGGGATTCGGGTCACTCGGTGGACTTCGCCACACTGATCTGACCCGAGCTCGTGGCCACGTCGACCCGGCGGGTGGCGGTGTCGGACCGAAGGGCGGGGTTGACGTCCACTGCACCGGACACACTGCGCGCGTCTATTCGGTAGCCGGTGGAATCGGTCGGCAGTTCAACGTCGATCTCCCCGGATGTGGCAGTCACCGAGACCGTGTCCGGAGGCCGGGCGAACATCAGCAGCAGTTGCCCCGAGGTCAGCACGGCCCGGACGTTCGCCGATGTCAGCGACTCTCCTGTGATCTGGCCGGAGGATGCTTTGGCCCACACCCGCCCGCTCACGGAATCCAGCCGGATCGCGCCGGACGTGGTCTCCACCCGAATGTCACCGGCCATGCCCCGGGTGGTGACTTCGCCTGAGGTCGCCCTGGCGTGGACCGGCACGCCGGCCGGGACGCGGATGTCCAGCAGGAGACCGCAACCGGTGGGACCGACCGGCCCGACGATGCTGCGGCAGTGGGTGGATATGCGGAGCGTCCCCTTGTCCAGACTCTGCTCCACCGAGGACCGCCGCACCGCCCAGTCGGCCCGCTGCACCACGGTGGCCCGGTCTGCCGGCCCCGCCGAGACTCGGACCTGGGCTTCTCCGGTGTTCAGCTCCAGGGCAGTCACCGGCTCGGTGTACGTCCTGCTGGCCGTATTGGTCCGGTGGGCCAGGACTCCCCAGGCTGTTCCGCAACCGGTGAGGACCGCGAGCACCAGGACAGCGACGGCCAGGACGCGCCAGACCTTGCGCTCGCGCTCGGTCGCGGTTGTTGCGGCGGCGGTGGCAGTGATCGGTGGCCCTGTTGTAGCGGCGCCGGTCGCCGATGCGGTAGTGCCGGTCGCCGGTACGGTGGTGGCAGTCCTGCTGCCGGTGGCGCCATTGGTACGGGTGGACTTGCCCGCGGCAGGCATGTCACCCCACCTCCAGGAATCGGAGGACGGCCAGCACCCGACGGTGGACAAGATCCGTCTGCGGCATGTCCAGCTTCGTGAGTATGGAGTTGATGTGCTTCGCCACGGCGCTGTCGCTCACCACCAGGGCCGCAGCGATCGCGGAATTGGACCTGCCCTCGGCCATCAGTGCCAGAACATCGCGCTCGCGCGGGGTCAGCTTGCGCAGCGGATCACGGTCCTTGCGTACGAGGAGCTGGGCCACCACCTCCGGGTCGAGTGCGGTGCCGCCGTCCGCCACGCGCTGGAGGGCCTCCACGAAGTCGTCGACATTGGCGACGCGCTGCTTGAGCAGATAGCCGACGCCGCTGGTGTTGGTCGACAGGAGGTCCGCCGCATAGCGCTCCTCCACGTACTGGGAGAGCATCAGCACCGCCACATCGGGCCACTGCCGCCGGATCACCAGGGCGGCTTTCACTCCTTCGTCCGTGAAGCCCGGCGGCATCCGGACGTCGACGACCACGATGTCCGGCTTGTGCTCCTCCACTGCTGCCAGCAGCGCTTCGGCATCGCCGACCGCGGCCGGCACCTCGTAGCCAACGGATTCCAGCACCTTGATCAGACCGACTCGCAGGAGAACGGAATCCTCGGCAATCACAGCTCGCACGGCAGCTCCACGGTGAGAGTGGTGGGACCCCCGAGGGGGCTCAGGACAGAGAGCGTTCCGTCGACGGAGGCCGCGCGTTTGCGCAGGCCCGTCAGGCCGCTGCCACGGGACGGGTCGGCTCCGCCGATGCCGTCGTCGTCGATGACTATGTGCAGCAGATTGCCGATCCGGCGGACGGTGAGATCGACGCGGGACGCCATGGAGTGCTTGGCCACGTTCGCCAGTGCTTCGGAGACCGTGAAGTAGGCGACAGCCTCGACCGCCGGCGCCACTCGGCCGTGCAGGTCCACGTCCAGGTGGACGGGCACCGGGCTGCGGGCGGCGATGCCGGAGAGGGCTGCGTCCAACCCTCGGTCTTCCAGAACGACCGGGTGAAGCCCCCGAACGAGATCGCGCAGCTCCTCGATGGCTGCCTGGGCCTCCTCGTGTGCTTCAACGATCACTTGCATGGCCTCCGCGGGGATGTCGGTCAAGGTGCGACGGGCGAGCCCGAGATTCATGGCGAGCGACACAAGGCGTTGCTGGGCTCCGTCGTGCAGATCGCGCTCGATCCGGCGCCGTTCTGCGTCTGCCGCGTCCACCACGCCGGCGCGGCTCACCGCGAGGCGCTCCACCCGTTTCTCGAGCACCTCGGCCCGGTTGGGGCCGAGCAGGGAGCGGGCGGCCTGCTCGTCGGCCCGGGTGAGCCATCCGGCCAGCCACGGAACGACGAGCAGGAACGCCGCACCCGCAGCCGTGATCCATCCGTCGGTCGTCGACCAGCCGTAGCCGGAGCGCAGCGGGCTGTCGAGCGGCATCACCCAGATCCAGGCGAAGATCGTGGCCATGGCGAGACCGGCTCCCCACGCCGCGACGAGCAGCAGGGCGCCGCATGCTGCCAGTGGCGCCACCAGGAAGTGGTAGGACGCCTGACGCCAGGTCAGTCCCGAGCGCACTCTGACCAGCCAGCCTGCGTCGGCCGGAAGGCGGCTCGGCACCTCCACGTCCCGAAGGGTCCGCAGGCGACTGCGTTGAGCTGTCGTCAGCAGATCCGAACAGAAAGGGAGGAGGAGAAGGAGGACTGCGAAGGACTTGACGTCGATAAGAACGAGGAGGGGCGGCAGGCCCAGCGGTACTCCCGCCGCAATGAACAGGGAATCCCGCCGAACCGAGGCCGACCAGGGCATGCGCCGGACGACCGGCGCAAGGAGGCGGAGCTCGGAATCGGACATGGCGGCAACATTAGTTGGCGCTCGATCAGCTCCACCATGAAGCGGCCTTCAGTCTTGATGGTGTACCTAGCTACACCATCAAGACTGAAGTGTGCACTAACGACGCTCGGTGTCCGAAGCACGAGTGTTGTCGGCATGACGAATCCGAGGACGTACGGCAGGAACGGCCGCTACTGCGGCAACGACACCAGCACTGATGCTGGCACCGGCACCGATGGACGACGGCTCACCACCGATGCGCAGCCGATCGCGTTCGACGGCGTGGGGCAGGCACGCGCCACGGGCGGCACCGGTCGCACGATTCGAGCGGCCCGAGCTGCAGGAGGCCGGCGCGAGCCGTGGCTGCCACCCATCGGCAACCGGTCCTTGGCCTTACCCGTGTTGTGGCCCTGGTCGGTGCGGGGTTCGGCGGGGCGCGGGCGCCGGCCCACGCTGGAGGTCCTCGAGCACGGTGAGTTGCTCGATGTCCTCGTCGCCTCGACGCTCGCCCATGGTGTGCTGCGGGGTGCACGGAGGCGACCGGGCCCGGGGCATCCGGGTGCCGTGGCATGGGGTCGTCTCTGCGCCGACGGCTCTCCGCCGGGGGTGGCCTTCACCAGGGGGCGCCGCGGCAGGCAGCGGATTCCCGCAGGCGTGACCACGTTGCTGGGCGCCTTCTGGTTGGCCTGGTGCCCGGTGCCTGCGACCGGAGTCCTGGTCGCCGACCAGGACGGCGCACCGATCCGGCTGCGGGCAGGAGTTGCCGCATGACTCCCGGCCGGCTGTTGATCGGTTGCGGGCTCGTCCTGATCCCGTGGGCAGTGGCCCTTGCCGCTTCCGGGCTCGCCGGGTGGGCGCTGCTGGATGTCGTCGAGGTGGCGGCACTGCTCGTCGCCGGGCACCGGATGGACGGGGACGGGCCCTCCCACGGTCTGCCCGCAGCTGTTGCGGCCGTCCTTCTCACGACCGACGCCCTGGTCGATGTCGCAACGACCGCCGCCGGGCCGGAACTCGCAGCGGCCGTCACCATGGCCCTGGCCGCAGAGCTTCCCTTGGCATGGCTGTGCGCCCTTGCAGCCCTCGACCGTACGCCCCGGGGAGACCGGGCGACTGCCACGGCCTCACCGCGACCCGGCCACCGTCGGCCGTGCCCACCCGTGCCGTTCTCCGCCCGTCGCCCCACCACTCGGAAGGGCTGGGCCACCGCACCGGCAGGACGTGCCGACGGACACGTCCTGCCAGGAGGGGTGGGGCAAGTGGCAGTGTCAGCGGCACCCTCGGAGGCCCGACGCCAGCTCTTCCAACTTCCGGCGGGTGTCGTCGTCCTGGGGTGTGTACGCCACAAGCCGAGGGCCGGGCCTCGGGCCGAGCCACAGGTTGGTGTACTCGAACCGCAGCAGGCCCGCCCCGGGCACCAGGAATCGTTTCAGGCCGTTGCCCAGCCCTGCGACCTCGTGCTGCTGCCACATCTCATCGAACTCCTGCGAGGCCTTCCGCAGCCGGGCGAGCAGCGCCTTCCACGCAGGCTCGGCGCCGTGATCCGCCATGGCGGTGCGGAACCTCGCCACCATGCTGGGCCGTGCCTCCTCGATGTCGACCAGGCTCCGCTGGAAGTCCGATCCGGTGAAGGCCAGCCACATCAGGTTCCGGTCCTCGAACGGGAGTGCGTCAAGGTCGCCGACGATCCAGGTGTACGCGCGGTTGTGCGCGAGGATGTCGTACCGGCTGTTCATGACTGCGGCCGGCATCGGCTCCAGCTGCGCAAGCAGGGTCCGCGCAGCCGGAGTGACCGTGGCGCACTCGACGATCGGCGCCGGGTCCTCCGCCCCGGCCAGAACGAACAGGTGCGCCCGCTCGGTCGGGTCGAGCATCAGCGCCCGGGCCACCGACTGCAGCACCTGCGCGGAGACCTGGATGTCCCTCCCCTGCTCCAGCCACGTGTACCAGGTGACCCCGACGGTGGCGAGCTGCGCCACCTCTTCGCGCCGGAGGCCCGGGGTGCGCCGCCGGCCGGTGTCGGGCAGGCCGACCTGCTCGGGAGAGATGCGCTCCCGCCGGCTACGGAGGAAAGCCGCCAGCTCCCGGCGCCGGGCAGCAGCCGGCGCCACCTCACCCGTGGCCGCGGGCCCGGACAACGTTCCCGGCCGCGACGGGGCCGCCGTCGGGCGATCCCCCGCGGGAACGGGATTCCCCGCAGCGGCGCGCCCGGGGCCACTGGCGGACACCGGCCCGGAAGGCGAGGCGGGCACGCCCTGATCCGGGCCGCCGTTACCGGTGCCGTTCCCCGGCTCGACCCCGGCCGGCCCGTCCCCTGTCGGCCCGCGCCGCGGGGCCTTGGCGGTGCTGCCTGCGGAAGCAATGCTGGTAGCCATGCTCCCCAGCATGCTCCACGGCTGATCCTGTTGCCAGGTAGTCGTTATACCCGGATAAACCCTCTCTGGTACCAGGGTGAGGAGGGGCGGATCGTAGGGGCCGTGACCCAGCAACTGACGCTTCCAAGGACCACATCCTCCGTCGGCGCCGCCGCAGCCACCCCCACCCTGGGTGTCGCCGGCCTCGTCACCGTCCTGCTCGGTGCGTTCCTGCCGATGCTCGACTTCTTCATCGTCAACGTCGCGCTGCCCACCATCGACCACGGCCTCGCGGCGGGCCCTGCCGTGCTGGAGCTGGTCGCCGCCGGGTACGGCATCGCCTTCGCCGTCCTCCTCGTTCTGGGTGGCCGCCTCGGCGACGCCCTCGGACGCCGCCGGCTCTTCGTTGCGGGCGCCGCGGCGTTCGCCCTGACCTCCCTCGCCTGCGGTCTCGCCCCGACCGCCTGGACACTGGTGGCCGCCCGGGTGGCCCAGGGCGCCTCGGCAGCCCTGTTGCTCCCCCAGGTGCTCGCGACGATCACCGCCGCCAGCGGTGGTGCGCAGCGGGCCCGCGCCCTCAGCATTTACGGCGCGGTCGGCGGGATATCCGTGGTGATCGGGCAGGTCCTCGGCGGGATGCTCGTGTCGGCCGATCTGTTCGGCACCGGCTGGCGTGCGGTGTTCCTGCTCAATGTGCCGTTCGCCCTGCTGACCGCGCTGCTCGCCGTGCGGTACGTCCCGGAGACCCGGGCGCCGCACGCGGCCGGGGTCGACATGCCGGGGACGGCTCTGCTCACGGCCGCCCTCCTTTCCCTCTTCGTCCCGCTGATGGAAGGCCGCGCGGTCGGCTGGCCGCTCTGGACGTGGCTGCTGCTGGGCGCGTTCTCGCTGCTGGCGGCCGCTTTCCTGGTCGTCGAGCGCCGCGCCGAAGAGATGGGCAGGACGCCGCTGGTGCCGCTCTCACTGCTGCACATCCCGGAGATGCGCCGCGGACTCGCCATCGCGCTGCCGTACTTCACCGGCTTCGGCGGCTTCATGTTCGTGGTCGCCATCCTGCTGCAGCACGGACTCCGGCTGGACCCGGTCGCGGCCGGCTGGGCACTGGTGCCGATGGCAGTCGGCTACTTCGTGGCGTCGCTCTCCGGCCCGCGGCTCACCGGGCGGTACGGCAGTCGGATCATCACTGCCGGCGCCGTCGTCCAGGGCCTCGGCCTGATCACACTGGTCGCGACCGTTCTCGCCGACTGGGCGCACTTCTCACCGCTGCGGATGCTCCCCGGAGTCGCACTGGCAGGCATCGGGCAGGGCCTGGTCGGCACGCCGCTCTTCCGCGTTGTGCTGTCCAAGGTCCCCGCCGAGCGAGCGGGTGTCGGCAGTGGGGTGCTGGCAACGACTCAACAGTCCAGCCTCGCCCTGGGAGTCGCCACACTCGGCACCCTGTTCCTCTCCGTCGCGCCCACCATGGGGTTCGCCCACGCGCTGGCACTGGTGCTGGCCATCCAGTTCGGAGGGTCGGTGACCATTGCGGCGCTCAGCCTGCGGCTCCCCCGCTCGGTCGCCTGACCGCAGGTCCGCTGCAGGGGCACTCGCCCAATCCCGGCGCGCCCATCGGTCGGCTGGACTCGGTCGATCGGCTGGACGGAAAACCGGAAGCAGGTTGTCGGCTTCGAATGGGAGCATGGGGGTCATGACGAGTACCGAGCCCACCACACCTCCCGAGTCCCGCACCCGCGAACAGCTGGTCGCTCTGGTGAAGGCCGGCGCGCGTCCCCGCTACCTGCTCTTCTGGGGCCACCGGCCCGAGCCGGACGGCCGGATCGGGCCCGGGTCGCTCAGCCAGTGGTGGCCGGGCGAGTTCACCGTCGACGGCGTGACGTACAAGACGGCCGAGCACTGGATGATGGCCGGGAAGGCCAGGCTCTTCGGTGACGAGGAGACCCTGGCCCGCATCCTTGCCGCTCGTACACCGGGCGAAGCGAAGAAGCTGGGGCGCATGGTCCGCGGCTTCGACGAGCAGCGCTGGGTCGCCGAGCGGTTCGACCTGGTCGTCGAGGGCAACGTTGCGAAGTTCAGCCAGGACGAGGCCCTGCGGCACTACCTGGTGGGCACGTCCCAGCGTGTGCTGGTGGAGGCGAGCCCGCTCGACCGGCTGTGGGGCATCGGCCTCGCAGCCGACGACGACCGGGCCACCCTGCCGCACGAGTGGCGAGGCCTGAACCTGCTCGGCTTCGCCCTCATGGAGGCCCGGGCCAGGCTCACCGGCTGATCCGCCGGGCACGTACAGGTGTGAACCCTGCTGCCCTGCAGCGCAGTTCGCGCGAGCGCCGCATCCGGATTCGCTGGCCTTCCCCACAGCAGGAACCGTTCGGCGAAAACCGGCGGACTCACGCCCGTAACACCGTCGCCGTATGGCTTCGCAAGGATGGCTCGAAGTCAGGGCCAGGGGCCGACTCGGCGACCCCGCGGCGGAGAGGGCTGGTCGGGCGGGGATGGCAGTGCAAGAGCTGGGGCCCACGGCAGCGGACATCCACATGCTGCGCACGGAGTTGGACGAACTGCTCCGGGCGCGGCAGTACGCGGCGCAGCGCGAGCGTCGTCTCGCCGAGGCAGTACGTGCCGCAAGCGAACCGGACCGTGCACACGCCTACGCCCAGCCGCAACGCCACCCGGACCCGGAACTGCTGCGACGGCTGTCCCAGGCGCAAACCCTCAGGGAGGGCCTGGGCGCCCGCTGCCTCGAACTGAGTGAACGGCTGCTCGCCCTGGAGGACTTGGCTCGGCAGAACGGCGGCGCCACCGGTGGCCCGGGCTACCGGCAGCCGTACGGACCGGCCGGTGCAGCACCGCGGGATTCGGTCCCGCCCCAGCAGAACGCGGCCGACCGCACCGGGGACGCCCGGGTCCGCGGCGCCCGGGGGTCCGGTCCGGTCGGGGTCCAGCCGGTGGGGTCGGCCTCACCGGCAGCACCCACCCCGCCGACGACACCCATCGCAGCACCGGCGCCAGCGGCACCGGCACCCGCCCCCACACCACCGACATCCGCAACGCCGAGGACATCCGCGAGTCCGCCCGCGCCACCCAAGCCCCCGAAGCGGAAGCGCCCCACCGGTGCACGCTTCGGCGGGGCCTTCCTGGACGAGCCCGAGCCCGAGCCGGCACCGGCCGTGGCTCCGCGGTCCCAGGGCGCCGATGCCCGGGCGGGTGCGACTCCCGCGGCCCGGCCGGCGCCGGTCCGGGGTGCGCGCTTCGGCGGTATACAGGGGTCCGCGGAGTCCCCGGCCGAAAACTCCCCACAGGCACCGGCCGGCTCCATGGACCATCCCGAGCACGTCCAGGACCACCGGGCAGGCCGGGCCGCGGCCGAAGCGGCGGAGGCCGCCGTTCCGCCGCTGCGCAGTGCCGAGGAGATCGCGGCCGTCGCCGGGCGCATCGGTGAGCTGCACCGCCGCGGTGCGGCGCACGAGTCGGCGGCAGTGGTGGCGCAGGCAGCCGTGACACTGGCGCCCGAGAACGTGGCGCAGCTGGCCGGCCTGCTGCGCTCCCACGGGCCCTACGGCGCGGCCGCCTACCTGGCCCGCGCGACGGCGCACGGCTCTGCCGATCAAGCCGCCGGCACCCTTGCCGAGCTCCGCCGCACCGGGCTGGTGGACGAGGCGAGCGAGCTGTTCCACGCCCTGTGGGGCGCACCCGCCTCCGCCCTGCCCTCACTGCTCGCGGCGTTGGAGCGGGCAGGCCAGTCCGCGGACGGGCAGACCCTGCTGTGGGAGTGGGCCTCGGCGCCGCCCGCCGAACTGGCGGCGCTGGCGGTCGGGTTGTCGGCCGCGGGGCGCACCGGCGACGTACGGCATCTGCTGCGCCAGGCCGCGGGTCGGCCGATCGGCGATGTCGTGGCCGTCGTACAGCAGTTGGCCGCCCCGGCGGCTGGCGCGCCGGCCCCGCAGCTGTCGGCCGTGCTGGTCAGGGAGGCCGCCGGGATGCGTTCCCCGGCCGATCTGGCCCAGCTCGGGCATGCGCTTCTGCCGCAGCGCGAGTTCTACGAAGTCCTCCTGGGCGCGGTCGCCGTGTTGGAGGAGAGCCGTTCGCGGGGTGCGCTCGCCGCCCTCCGCTCGGCCGGGCTCCCCACCGAACCACCGACCACCCGGGCACGCGGCCGCCGCTGACCCCCGGTTCGCACCGGAGACGGCCCACCCCGGAAACAACGCGGCCCCCTCACCGCGGAGTCCGCGGCAAGGGGGCCGGAAGTCGTACAACCCGGTGGCTCACACCACCCGGTGGCTCACACCGACCGGTGTCAGCAGCCGATCAGGCGGGCGGCCAGGTAGGACTTCACCTGGTCGAGCGAGACGCGCTCCTGCGCCATGGTGTCGCGCTCGCGAACGGTCACCGCGTTGTCCTCGAGGGTGTCGAAGTCGACGGTGACGCAGAAAGGCGTGCCGATCTCGTCCTGGCGGCGGTAGCGCTTGCCGATGGCGCCGGCGTCGTCGAAGTCGACGTTCCACGCGGTGCGCAGGTCGGCGGCGAGGCCGCGGGCCTTCGGGGAGAGGTCGGCGTTGCGGGAGAGCGGGAGCACCGCGACCTTGACCGGGGCGAGGCGCGGGTCGAGCCGCATGCCGACGCGCTTCTCCATCTGGCCCTTGGCGTTGGGCGCCTCGTCCTCGAAGTAGGCGTCGATCAGGAAGGCCAGCATGGCGCGGTTGAGGCCCGCTGCCGGCTCGATGACGTACGGGAAGTAGCGCTCGCCGGACTCCTGGTCGAAGTACTTGAGGTCCTGGCCGGAGTGCTCGCTGTGCACGGTGAGGTCGTAGTCCGTGCGGTTGGCGATGCCCTCGAGCTCGGAGAACTCGGTGCCGCCGAAGTTGAAGCGGTACTCGATGTCGACCGTGCGCTTGGCGTAGTGGGAGAGCTTCTCCTTCGGGTGCTCGAAGAAGCGCATGTTCTCCTCTCGCAGGCCGAGGTCGCGGTACCAGTTCCAGCGCTGCTCGAGCCAGTACTCGTGCCACTTCTCGTCCTCGCCCGGCTTGACGAAGAACTCCATCTCCATCTGCTCGAACTCGCGGGTGCGGAAGATGAAGTTGCCGGGGGTGATCTCGTTGCGGAAGCTCTTGCCGACCTGGGCGATGCCGAACGGCGGCTTCTTGCGCGAGGTGGTCTGGACGGCCTTGAAGTTGGTGAAGATGCCCTGCGCGGTCTCCGGGCGGAGGTAGGCGAGACCGGAGCCGTCCTCGACCGGGCCGAGGTGCGTCTTCAGCATGCCCGAGAACTCCTTGGGCTCCGTGAAGGCGCCCTTGTTGCCGCAGTTCGGGCAGTTGATGTCGGCGAGGCCGTTGGCCGGCAGCTTGCCGTGCTTGGCCTCGTACGCCTCCTCCAGGTGGTCTGCGCGGAAGCGCTTGTGACAGGAGAGGCACTCGGTGAGCGGGTCGTTGAACGTGGCGACGTGGCCGGAGGCCTCCCAGACCTCGCGCGCGAGGATCACCGAGGAGTCGAGCCCGACGACGTCCTCCCGACCGGTGACCATCGCCCGCCACCACAGGCGCTTGATGTTCTCCTTGAGCTCGACGCCCAGCGGACCGTAGTCCCAGGCGGCGCGGGTACCGCCGTAGATCTCGCTGCAGGGGTAGACGAAGCCACGGCGCTTGCTCAGGCTAACGATCGTGTCGATCTTGTCGGCGGCCACAGTGCTCTCTTCAGTACGACGGCACGGTCTGGGCACGGCTGGTTGCGCGCACCCGAATACCTCAGGTTACCGGGCACGCGGGTAGGACGTTCAAATCGGTATTGGCCGCCACCGCACCCCGCGGCTCCGCCACCGCACCCCGCCGTGTCCAGCACCGCGCCCCGCCGCATCCCTCACCACCCTCGCCGCATCCGCCGGTACACCCCGCAGGCTCGGCGAGCACACGGACGGCGCAGCAGAGCTCACGCTCCCGGCGGACGACGCTCACCCAATCGGGTGAGTTGACAATCATTTCCACATAAGATGAGAATGGTTGTCATGACGCTCCCCCGATCTGCCGAAGGCCCCACTCGTCCCCTCGGCGGCCTCCGCCGGTCCGCCAAGGCAGCGGCCCTCACCGCCACCGCCCTCGCCGCGGCACTCACGCTCACCGCCTGCGGCGGCAACAGCAGCGCGCAGGACGCCGGCGGCAGGCTCTCGGTGGTCGCGTCGTTCTACCCGATGGAGTTCCTCGCCTCGCAGATCGGCGGCGAGCACGTGAAGGTGACCGACCTGACGGCCGCCGGCGTGGAGCCGCACGACCTCGAGCTGACCGCCAAGCAGGTCGGCACCGTCCAGAAGGCCGGCGCCGTGCTCTACCTGAAGGGCCTGCAGCCGACCGTCGACAAGGCGGTCGAGCAGTCCCGTTCGAAGCACGTCGTGGACGCCGCGGCGATCTCCCCCCTGGTCGACCACCACCTCGACGAGGACGGTGGCGAGCACGGCGGCGAGGAGGCGGACGGCCACGAGCACGCGGGCCACGAGCACGCCTCCGGCCCGGCCGGCGACCCGCACATCTGGCTCGACCCGACCCGGTACGCGGCGGTCGCCAAGGCGGTCGGTGCCGAGTTCGCCGAGGCCGACCCGGCGCACGCCGCCGACTACGAGAAGAACACCGCCGATCTGGTCGCCCGCCTGACCGCGCTGGACAAGGAGTTCCAGGACGGCCTGAAGGGTTCCGGGAGCAAGACCTTCGTCACCAGTCACGCCGCCTTCGGCTATCTCGCCGACCACTACGGCCTGGAGCAGATCGCCATCAGCGGCGTCGACCCGGAGGCCGAGCCCAGCCCGGCACGACTCGCCGAGATCCAGAAGGCCGCCCGCGAGCACGGCGTCACCACCGTCTTCTTCGAGAGCCTGGTGAGCCCCGCGCTCGCCACCACCGTCGCGAAGGACCTGAAGCTGCAGACCGCCGTGCTCGACCCGCTGGAAGGCATCAAGGACGGCAAGGGCGACTACTTCTCCGTCATGCGGCAGAACCTGACCAACCTCCGGACCGCGCTCGGCGCCACCAGCTGACGGGACACCACCCATGAGCCCAGTCCTCCCCCGGCGCACCGCGCCCGAGGCCCCCACGCCGACCCCCGCCGCCTCCTCCGAAGCAGCCGCCCCCGAGCAGCCGACCGCCGTCCGGCTGAGCCGGGCCGTGGCCTCCGTCGGCGGCCGCCCGGTGCTGCGCGGCGTCGACCTGACCGTCCGCCCCGGCGAGGTGGTCGCCCTGCTCGGTGCCAACGGCTCCGGCAAGTCCACCACCGTCAAGGCGGTGATCGGCGGCGTGCCGCTGGAGCGCGGGGAGCTGGAACTGTTCGGCACCCCGTTCGGGCGCTTCCGCGCCTGGCAGCGGATCGGCTACGTGCCCCAGCGCACCACCGCCGCCGGCGGCGTGCCCGCGACCGTCCGCGAGGTCGTCTCGACCGGACGGCTGCCGCAGCACCGGCTGCGGCCGTTCCGCCGCGGCGACCGCCTGGCGGTCGACCGGGCGCTGGCCGCGGTCGGCATGCTCGACCGGGCCGAGGACGGCGTGGCCGGTCTCTCCGGCGGCCAGCACCAGCGGGTGCTGATCGCCCGGGCGCTGGTCGGCGAGCCCGACCTGCTGATCATGGACGAGCCGATGGCCGGCGTGGACGTCGCCAGCCAGCAGGTGCTCGCCGACATCCTGCGGCGGGAGGCCGGGCGCGGCTGCGCCGTCCTGCTGGTGCTGCACGAGCTGGGCCCGCTGGAGCCGCTGATCGACCGCGCCGTGGTGCTGCGGGACGGCTGCGTGGCGCACGACGGCCCGCCGCCCGAGGGGGTCGGACAGCACGCGCTGCCCGGCCACGACCACGTCCACCCGCACGCCGACGACACCCACTCGCACACCCGGGGACTGCTCGCATGATCGAGATGCTCGAATTCGACTTCATGCAGCGGGCGCTGATCGCCGCCGTGCTGGTCGGGATCACCGCGCCGGCCGTCGGCGTCTACCTGGTGCAGCGCCGACAGGCGCTGATGGGAGACGGCATCGGGCACGTCGCGCTCACCGGTGTCGGCCTCGGCTTCCTCTTCCAGGCCAACCCGGTCTGGATGGCCGTCCTGGTCTGCGTGCTGGGCGCCGTGGTGATGGAGCTGGTCCGCTCCCGCGGCAACCAGCGCGGCGACATCGCCCTCGCGATGCTCTTCTACGGCGGCATGGCCTGCGGAAAACTGCTGGTCAGCATGAGTGCGCAGGCGGGCAGCGGCAATCTGGAGAGCTACCTGTGGGGCTCCATCCTCACCGTGTCGCCGGGCGATCTCACCACCATCGCCGTGCTGGCGGCGATCGTCGTCGCGGTGACCTTCGGGCTGCGCCGCCAGCTGTTCGCGATCTGCCAGGACGAGGAGTTCGCCCGCGTCACCGGCATCCCCGTGCGGCTGCTGAACCTGCTGCTCGCGGTGATGGCCGCGGTCACCGTCACGGTCGCGATGCGGGTCGTCGGCCTGCTGCTGGTGAGCGCGCTGATGGTGGTGCCGGTGGCGGCGGCGCAGCAGGTGACGCGGTCGTTCCGGGCGACGCAGACCGCGGCGGTCGGGCTGGGCGTCACCGTGGCGGTGCTGGGTGTGGCGGGCTCGTACGAGGCGGACGTGCCGTCCGGCCCGGCGATCGTGCTGCTGGCCATCGCGGCCTTCGCGCTGCTCGGGGCGGTGGCCGGGCCGCTGGCCGGGCGCCGGAACCGCACTTCTCCGGATGCCGGTCCCGAGGTCTGCGACGTGGTGCTGCCGGGCCGGCCGGAGGGTGGGGACGCTGCCGGGTCCGCCCCTGAGGAGGGCCGTGCGACGGTGCCTCCGGCGCGGAACGAGCCCCGCGGGAGCGAGCCTTCGGCGGGCCGGGGGCTGGCACAATGAGGTGCGACAGCATCCCACCCCCTGGAGGACCCACGGTGACCACCGCAGGCCCGACGCCGCGCGCCCGATCCACTCGGCAGCGAGCCGCCGTCTCGGCGGTGCTGGACGAGATCGAGGACTTCCGGAGCGCGCAGGAGCTGCACGACATGCTCAAGCACCGGGGCGACTCGGTGGGCCTGACCACCGTCTACCGGACGCTGCAGTCCCTCGCCGAGGCCGGTGAGGTGGACGTGCTGCGGACGGCCGAGGGCGAGGCGGTCTACCGGCGGTGCAGCAGCGGTCACCACCACCACCTGGTGTGCCGGAGCTGCGGCGCCACCGTCGAGGTCGAGGGCCCGGCCGTGGAGCACTGGGCGAACGCCGTCGCCGCCGAGCACGGCTTCAGCAACATCGCGCACACCCTGGAGATCTTCGGCACCTGCGGGATCTGCGCCCGGAAGGCCTGAACAGGCGAACGGGCCTGCACACGGCACCTGAACGCACGAGAGGCCCGGGTCGGTCGACCCGGGCCTCTCGCATGCATCCGGCAGCAGGTGCGGCCGTCAGCGCTGCGCCGGGACCTCCGCCGCGGCGTCGTCGGCGGCCACCTCGTTGGGGATGGCCCCGCCGAAGCGGCGGTCGCGCCGGGCGTACTGCTCGCAGGCGCGCCACAGGTCGCGGCGGTCGAAGTCCGGCCAGAGCACGTCCTGGAAGACGAACTCGGCGTAGGCGGACTGCCAGGCGAGGAAGTTGGAGGTGCGCTGCTCGCCGCTGGGCCGCAGGAACAGGTCGACGTCCGGCATGTCGGGGTAGTACAGGTACTTGGCGAAGGTCTTCTCGTTGACCTTCTTGGGGTCGAGCCGGCCGGCGGCGACGTCGCGGGCGATGGCCTGCGCGGCGTCGGCGATCTCGGCGCGGCCGCCGTAGTTGACGCAGAAGTACAGCGTCATGGCGGTGTTGTCCTTGGTCTGCTCCTGGGCGACCTGGAGCTCCTGGACGACGCTCTTCCACATCTTCGGCATGCGGCCGGCCCAGCGGATGCGGATGCCCATGGCGTCCATCTCGTCGCGGCGGCGGCGGATGACGTCCCGGTTGAAGTTCATCAGGAACTTCACCTCTTCCGGGGACCGCTTCCAGTTCTCGGTGGAGAAGGCGTAGAGGGAGAGGTTCTTGACGCCGATCTCCAGGCAGCCGCGGAGCACGTCGAGGACGACGCCCTCGCCGACCTTGTGGCCCTCGGTGCGGGGCAGGCCGCGCTCCTTGGCCCAGCGGCCGTTGCCGTCCATCACGCAGGCGACGTGGTTGGGCACCAGGTCAGCCGGGATCTTCGGCGGCCGGGCACCGCTGGGGTGCGGGGCCGGGGACTCGTAGGCCCGCTGCTTGCTGCCGAAGAGCCGTCGTGCTGCCATGCTCATTTCTCCACGTATCTCATCGAGCGGATGCCCCGCTCCAGGTGCCACTGCAGATAGGCGGCCACCAGTCCGCTGCCCTCGCGCCAGTACCGCGGCTCGCAGGAGTCCGCCGTCTGCCAGTCCCCGGACAGCAGTGCGCCGAGCAGGACCAGTGTCTCAGGGGAGGGTACGGCACTTCCAGGGACCCGACAGTCGGCGCACAGCACACCGCCCGCCTGGAGCGAGAAGAAACGGTTCGGACCGGGCAGGCCGCACTTGGCGCAGTCGGTGAAGCTCGCGCCGTAGCCGTTGACCGCGAGCGAGCGCAGCAGGAAGGCGTCGAGCACCAGGTGCGACTCGTGCTCCCCCGCGGCGAGCGTGCGCAGGCCGCCGACCAGCAGCAGGTACTGCTGGACGGCCGGCTCGCCCTCGTTCTCGGCGAAGCGCTCGGCGGTCTCCAGCATGGCCGTGCCGGCGGTGTAGCGGGCGTAGTCGCCGACGATCCGGCCGCCGTACGGGGCGATGGTCTCGACCTGGGTGCACAGCGGCAGGGAGCGGCCGACCAGGTCGCTGCCGCGGCTGAAGAACTGGACGTCGACGTGCGAGAACGGCTCCAGCCGGGCGCCGAACTTCGACTTGGTGCGGCGCACCCCGCGGGCGACCGCGCGCACCCTGCCGTGCTGGCGGGTGAGCAGGGTGATGATCCGGTCGGCCTCGCCGAGCTTCTGGGTGCGCAGCACCACGCCGTCGTCGCGGAACAGACTCATGCGGCGGCACTCCGGGCGACGGCGGCGGGCAGTATGGGCATCCCCCCATTCTCGCGCACGCCGGGCGGGCCGGGGGCGGCGTGTCGCGGGCAGCCGTGAGCCCGCACCGGGGGCCGGGGGTTGCCCAGTCGGTGCGGGTCACAGCGGGCCCGGGAGGGGGAGTCGGGCCCGGTCGAGGGGCGTCACGGATCGGGCACGTGCCGGCGGCAGCGGTGTCGGAACCAGCAGGGGGTTGGGAGCAGCAGGGGCGTCGGTGCCGGCCGGGCCGGAACGGTTCAACGCGGCGCGCGGGTGGCCGCCTCCAGCAGGTCCTCGACCTGCGGGGGGCCGAGCCGCAGGCAGCGCCCGACGGCGGCCAGCGCGGCCCGCTCCTGCGGCAGGTAGCCGCCGTCCGCGAGGGCGATCCAGGCACCCTGCATGACCAGCCGCTCGCGGCCGGCGGGGGCCAGGTGCGGGGCGAGCGGTTCGAGGGCGGCGTGGAGTTCGATGGCGAGGCCGCCGGCGCCGCTGGCGGCGGTGTCGTCGACGTCCTGGGGTTCGCCGCTGCTGCGGCCGGTGAGGGCGGCGAGCGAGGCGAGGACCTGGGCCTCGCCGCAGTCGTCGAAGCCCGCCTCGCGGATGACGGCGCAGGCCGCGTCCCGGCCGGCCCGGCTGCCGGCGCCGCCGGCGGCGAGCACGGCGAGGGCGACGGTGTACTGGGCGTCGCGGAGCATCGCCGCGAGCCGGACGGAGGTGAGCTGCTCCAGCGCCTCGACGCCGTAGCGGCCGTGGCAGCTGGTGCACTGCACGCTGCCGATCACCGGGCCGAGCGGCAGCACCGGGGTGCCGAGCAACCGCAGCCACCGCCGGCCGTGCTGGCGGCGGTAGTTGCGGTCGCCGCCGCAGCCCGGGCAGAAGAAGTCACCGAGGACGTCTGTCCGCCAGCGAGGACGGACACCCCACAACCCTGTCACGGCGCCACTCCCCAGACATGGCAGGCGGCCTGCACATCTGCGGGCAGGTCACGCGACCGGACTCCGCGGGTCGTCCCACCGACCCCGGTTCCGGTGCGTCGATGTTGCCACGGTTAAGGGCACGTGTCAGCACCCCGAACGGGTGCCGGGGCGAAAAAATGTGGCGCAGGACACACGCCCCGCTACGGCCCGGGAACGGCCCCGGAACGCGGCGAGGCGCCACCCCTGCGGGTGACGCCTCGCGCGTGTCGTCCGGCCGGGTCAGCCGCGCTGCGCCCGGTTGACGGCGCTGACCAGGGCCTTCAGCGAGGCCAGCACGGTGTTGCCGTCGATGCCGACGCCCCACAGCACCTTGCCGTCGACGGCGCACTCGACGTAGGCGGCGGCCTGGGCGTCGCCGCCCTCGCTCAGCGCGTGCTCGGCGTAGTCCAGGACGCGGACGTCCAGGCCGATGCCGGCCAGGGCGTCGACGAAGGCGGAGACCGGGCCGTTGCCGGAGCCGGTCAGCGCGGTGCGCTCGCCGTCCACCACGGCCTCGGCGTGCAGCACGTCGCGGCCGTTCTCGGTGGTCAGGCTGCGCGGGCCGTCCAGCGAGATGCGGCCCCACGCGTTGTCCGGGGTCGGCAGGTACTCGTCCTGGAAGACCGCCCAGATCTCGGCCGGGGTGACCTCGCCGCCCTCGGCGTCGGTCTTCGACTGGATGTTCTTCGAGAACTCGATCTGCATCCGGCGCGGCAGGTCCAGCTTGTGGTCGTTCTTCAGGACGTACGCGATGCCGCCCTTGCCGGACTGGCTGTTGACCCGGATCACGGCCTCGTAGGAGCGGCCGACGTCCTTGGGGTCGATGGGCAGGTAGGGGACGCCCCAGGTGTACTCGGAGACCGGGACGCCGGCGGCGGCCGCGTCGGCCTCCAGCGCGTCGAAGCCCTTCTTGATCGCGTCCTGGTGCGAGCCGGAGAAGGAGGTGTAGACCAGGTCGCCGGCGTAGGGGTGGCGCTCGGCGACGCCCATCTGGTTGCAGTACTCGGCGGTGCGGCGGATCTCGTCGATGTCGGAGAAGTCGATCATCGGGTCGACGCCCTGCGAGAACAGGTTCATGCCGACGTTGACCAGGTCCAGGTTGCCGGTGCGCTCGCCCTGGCCGAACAGGCAGCCCTCGACGCGGTCGGCGCCGGCCATCACCGCCAGCTCGGCGGAGGCCACGCCGGTGCCGCGGTCGTTGTGCGGGTGGGTGGACAGGCAGACGAACTCGCGGCGGGACAGGTTCCGCGACATCCACTCGATCTTGTCGGCGTAGACGTTCGGGGTGGACCGCTCGACGGTGGTCGGCAGGTTCAGGATGATCTCGCGGCCCTCGCCGGGCTGCCAGACGTCCATGACCGCCTCGCAGACCTCCAGGGCGAAGTCCAGCTCGGTGTCGATGAAGATCTCCGGCGAGTACTCGTAGCCCAGGACGGTCTCGTCGCCCAGGATCTTCTCGGCGTACTCCATCACCAGGCGGGTGCCGTCCACGGCGATCGCCTTGATGTCGTCCTTGCTGCCCTTGAAGACCACCCGGCGGAACAGCGGCGAGGTGGCGTTGTACAGGTGGACGGTGGCCCGCGGCGCGCCCTTCAGGGACTCCACGGTGCGCTCGATCAGGTCCTCGCGGGCCTGGGTCAGCACCGAGATGGTGACGTCCTCGGGGATCGCGTTCTCCTCGATCAGGGAGCGCACGAAGGCGAAGTCGGTGGCGCCGGAGGACGGGAAGCCGACCTCGATCTCCTTGTAGCCCATGCGCACCAGCAGGTCGAACATCTTGCGCTTGCGGGCGGGCGACATCGGGTCGATCAGGGCCTGGTTGCCGTCCCGCAGGTCGGTGGACAGCCAGCGCGGGGCCTGCGTGATGACCTTGCTCGGCCAGGTGCGGTCCGGCAGGTCGACGGTGCCGAAGGGTACGTAGCGGTGGAACGGCATCCCGGAGGGCTTCTGCTGAACCGTGTTCGCCGTGATCGGGGTGGGGCGGTCGATGAACGCGCGGGCGACGGACGACTGCTCGGTCATGGGGTGACTCTCGGCTTCCATGTCGATTGCGGGCTGATCGGGGCTAGGACACCCGAACTCGGCCGACTGGTGTGCCGCATCCAGAAAAGGGCGCAACACGACTCCCCGCGGCGAGGGAATCGGCCTCCGATGGACTTACAGGCCCTCGCCGCGGCAGCTAAGAAGAAGCAGCCCGTAACGCATGATGCTCCCCAGCGTAACCCAGCCCATCGGGCACACGAAGTGAAGCCCGCCACGATTCCACCCACTGAGACAGTTCGATTTCTGCAGGGGTGGTGACATCTCGTCATGCATGCGTCACCCTGGGCGACATGGCTGCGACTTCAACGTCCCCGTTCTGCGCCATCGTCCCGCCCCACATCCTCGACCGGCTCGCCGAGCTGGGCCATGCGCCGGCCCGCCGCTCGGTCGTCCTGGACTCCGCCCTGCGCGAGCAGCGGCTGCTGGCCGCGGCCCCCACCGCCGTGGTGCAGCGGCTGGTGCGCACGGTCGCCGACGCCGGACACGACGAGATCCTGCCCGGCCGCACCGTCCGCTCCGAGGGCGGCGGCCCGGTCGCCGACGACTCCGCGAACCGCGCCTACGACGGTCTCGGCGCCACCTACGCGCTCTTCCGCGAGGTGTACGGCCGCGCCTCGATCGACGACGCCTGGATGCCGCTGGACGCCACCGTCCACTACGGCGACCGCTACGACAACGCCTTCTGGAACGGCAGCCGCATGGTCTTCGGCGACGGGGACGGCGAGATCTTCGTCGACTTCACCGTCTGCCTGGACGTCATCGGCCACGAACTCGCCCACGGCGTCACACAGTTCACCGCCGACCTGGAGTACCGGGACCAGTCCGGGGCACTCAACGAATCCGTCTCCGACGTCTTCGGCTCACTGGTCAAGCAGTACGCGCTCGGCCAGACCGCCGACCAGGCCGACTGGCTGATAGGCGCCGGGCTGCTCGCCCCCGGCGTGCGCGGCGTCGCCCTGCGCTCGATGAAGGCCCCCGGCACGGCGTACGACGACGACCGGCTCGGCACCGACCCCCAGCCCGGACACATGGACGGCTACGTCCGCACCCGCCGCGACAACGGGGGCGTGCACATCAACTCCGGCATCCCCAACCGCGCCTTCCACCTGGCGGCCACCGCCCTCGGCGGCCACGCCTGGGAGGGCGCCGGGCGGATCTGGTACGACACCCTCACCAGTGGCCGGCTCGCCCCGAACACCGGTTTCGCCGCCTTCGCCCGCGCCACCGTCGCCACCGCGAGCTCCCACTACCCCGCGTACACCCGGGTCGCGGACGCCGTCGCCGACGCATGGGCACAGGTCGGTATCACCACAACCTGAGGGAGGGGTGGACTCTGTGAAAGACCTCGGAAAAGACCGTCCTGCGTAGCACACTGACAACCATGCGTATCCAGGTCACCAGGACCGGCGGCTTCGCCGGCCACGCCCAGCACGCCGAGCTGGACACCGCCGAGCGCCCGGACGCGCCGCACGTGCACGCGCTGGCCCGCGAGGCCGTGGCCGGCGGGCTGCGCGCCCCCACGTACGGCGTGCCCGACGGATTCCACTACGAGATCACGGTCGACGGCCGCACCGTCTACTGCGCCGACCCGAAGCTCAGCGACTCCCAGCGCGAACTGGTCGGGCTGGTCCTCCGCGAAGGCGCCTGACTCCCCGGCCCACCGCACGCCGATCGCACACGCCGACCGGCCCGCCCCGGCCGTCGGCCTCAGCGGCGGCCCTCGAAGCGGACGAAGTCCCGGCCGCGCGGCCCGGCCTGCGCGAACAGCGACTGCCCGACCGCCGTGTCGGGGGCGCCGACCACCGCGCACAGCCGGCGCAGCACCTCCTCGCCGCTCGGCCGGCTGCCGTCCGGCGCGGGGTCGTTGCGGACCGCGGCGAGCGCGGCGGCGTCCCGCAGTCCGGTCTTCTGCGCGATCTTCGCGCAGTACGCGTCCCAGTCCGCACGGTGGGCGGCGTACTCGGCCGGGTCCGCCGGCGGCGTCCAGTCGGCGGACCAGCCCAGCTCGCGGTAGCCGCCGCCGGAGTAGCAGGCGGTGGCGGAGGCGCAGCGGCCGTCGTCCTCCAGCAGCCAGACGGCGGCCTTCACCTCGAAGGCGAGGTCCCAGGCCGGGTCGAGCAGCCGGGAGCGGGAGATCCGGCCGAACCGCGGCTTCGGCGGGTCGAAGAGGACCGCCGTGCCGCCGTCCGCCCCCGGGTAGAGGTAGCCGCCGAGCTTGGAGCGGCCGAGGGCCGCCCGGACCCGGTCGGGGTGGACGGCGGTGACGGCGGCGTACGTGGGCACGGCGGTACTCCTCGGAACGGTGGAACTAGTGGAAGGGGCGAGGGCGTGTCTTACGGATCCTGGCGGGCCCGGCAGGATCCGAAGACACGCCCCGGGGCTCAGTCGGCCGGGCGGAAGGCGGAGGCCGGGTAGCGCAGCTGCCCGGGCACGGCGGCGTCGACCGCGTCGACGGCCGGGCCGATGCCCGCCCACAGCTCCGGCACCACCGGGATCACGCAGGTGTCGCGGCCGAACACGACCCGGCCCGGGCCGCGCATCTCCACACCCACCACCTCGGTGAAGGGCACGTGGTGCACCGTGCCGTCGGGCTCGCGCGCCCACAGCCCGCGGCCGTCGACCGCGAGGCGGGCCCGGCGGGCGTCCGAGGAGCGCAGCCGGTCGACCAGCGGTGGGCGGAAGACCTTTGCGCCGGGCGGGAGTTCGCCCTCGGTGCCGCAGGCCCGGCGGGGCAGCGGGCGGCCGTCCGGCAGCTTCGGGTCGACCTCGGTGCCGCAGGGGACGACGAGCAGCACGGTCTCCAGTGCGGCGGCGAAGGCCTGCCGCACCTCGTCCGGCGTCACCTTCTCCAGGACGGCGAGGCGGGTCTGCGGGTCCTGGTAGGTGCCGCCGAAGAGCAGGGCGCCGGCGGCCTCGCCGAGTTCGCAGGTGGTGGAGCGCGGGTCCTGGTAGACCTCCCGCAGCTCGGCGATCTCCTCGGCGAGCTCGTCCTCGGTCGGGCACTCCCGGGCCAGGCGGAGGGCCTCCTCCCAGAGGAGTTCGGCGACCCGCTGCTCCTGGCCCTCGCGGGCGTCCAGGCAGAGGGTGCGCTCGCCGTGGCCGGGCCCGGCGAGGACGGCGTCGCCGCCTACGTCGTAGGAGAGGCCGTGCCGGTGCCGGACGGTGTCGCGCAGGCGCTGGGAGAGCAGCTTGCAGGCGAGCTGCAGCGCAGGGTCGTCGAGGTCGCCGTGCAGGGCGAGGCCGGGGCCGGGCACGTCCTCCTCGCGCCAGGACGGGCCGGTGCGCAGGACGGGCAGGGCGGCGCTGCGGTCGGGCCGTTCGCCGTCGGGCAGCGGCAGGCGCAGGTCCGCGGGGGGCGGGCCGGTCAGGACGAGGACGGCGTTGCCGCGGTGGAAGAAGCGGTCGACGGCCTCCTGCACCGCCTCGACCGGGATGCGGTCGGCGCCCGGGCCGCGGTAGGCGGCGAGGCCGAGGCCCTGGACCCCGTAGCGGTGGGAGAGCAGTTCGGCGGTGGCGGGGTCGGCCACCCGGCCGTCCTCGGCCGCCAGCACGCCGGCCTCCTGCTCGATCCGCTCCAGCGGCAGCGCGGTGAGCGCCTCGCAGACCGCGGCCAGGAAGGCGACGACCTGCTCGGGCCGGCCGGTGCAGGTGAACTGGGTGGTCAGCAGGTCGACGGAGGCGTTGTGTTCGTGGTGCAGCCTCGGCAGGGTGCTCATCGCCAGGTGCTCGACCATGTGGGTCGTGCCCAGCGTGCGCAGGGTTTCGTCCTGCACGCCGCAGCCGAACATGAGGACCGCTTCCAGCGGTCCGGGCGCATCCGCCCACAGAACGGGTATACCGCCGATGACCTCGTGATTCACCGGCCGATCATAAATGGAATCAGGCCGTCCTCTTGTGACGATTTGATGACGAAGCACGTGCCGGGCGCTCAGCCGAAGCGGCCGTTGACGTAGTCCTCGGTGCGGCGGTCGGTCGGGGTGCTGAACATGGCGGCGGTCGGGCCGTGCTCGACGATGCCGCCGGGGGTGCCCTGTTCGGCGAGGAAGAAGGCGCACCGGTCGGACACCCGCTGCGCCTGCTGCATGTTGTGGGTGACGATCACGATGGTGACCTCCGCGACGAGTTCGCGGATGGTCCGCTCGATCCGCCGGGTGGAGGTGGGGTCGAGGGCGGAGCAGGGCTCGTCCATCAGCAGCACCTTGGGGCGGACGGCGAGCGAGCGGGCGATGCACAGGCGCTACTGCTGTCCGCCGGAGAGGGCGCCGCCGGGCTGGCGGAGCCGGTCGAGGTCGGCGCCGAGCTTGGCGGTGCCGAGCCCGGTGCCGGCGGCGAGGGTGCGGGCGGACTTCAGGCCGAACGCGCCGCGGGCGCCGACCAGGCTGTACTGGCACTCGCGCTGCCGGCGGTAGGCGCGGGTGGAGCAGGCGACGGTCGCGCCGTCCAGGTCGAGGCGCCAGCGCCAGAGCTGGCCGTGGTCGACCGGGGCGACGGAGGGCCGGCCGCGGTCCAGTCCGAGCCGCAGCCGTTCGATGGCGGCGAGGCAGTCGGTGACGTCGCGGAAGGGTTCACCGCCCTGGCCGAGATGGCGGTTGTTCGCGCCGAGCAGCCGCCAGACGGCGTCACCGCGTGCAGCGCCCGGCCCGGCGGGTCTGCTGACGATCAGGAACCTCGGTTGTCCCATGCCCGTTCTTCGCCTTCCGGAGCGCTCGTCGACCGGAAGAGACCGTCTCGGTCCCCGGGGGATGACCGGGTGCCGAGACATGAAGGGCGGACACGGGGCATGTGAACGGACGGTGCGCGATCCCTCCACGACTTGCACACCGTCCGTACACCGCCGATGACCGGCCCGGGAACGGGGACGGGCGGACGCGCCGAAGGCCCGCAGGCGGCTGCCTGCGGGCCTTCGGGGGTGCCGGGTGCCCCTGGTCGGTCAGAAGCCGAGCTTGCGGAGCTGCTTCGGGTCGCGCTGCCAGTCCTTGGCGACCTTGACGTGCAGGTCGAGGTAGACCGGGGTGCCCAGCAGCGCCTCGATGTGCTTGCGGGCGGTGGTGCCGACGTGCTTGAGCCGCGAGCCCTTGGCGCCGATGACGATCGCCTTCTGGCTCTGCCGCTCGATGTAGACGTTGGCGTGGATGTCCAGCAGCGGCCGGTCGGCGGGCCGGCCCTCGCGCGGCAGCATCTCCTCGACGACCACGGCGAGCGAGTGCGGCAACTCGTCCCGGACGCCCTCCAGGGCGGCCTCGCGGATCAGCTCGGCCACCATGATCTGCTCGGGCTCGTCGGTCAGGTCGCCGTCCGGGTAGAGCGGCTGGCCCTCCGGGAGGAGCTTGGTGATCAGGTCGGCCACCAGGCCGACCTGCTGGTCGCCCACCGCGGAGACCGGGATGATCTCGGCCCACTCGATGCCGAGCTCCTCACCCAGCTGGTGGACGGCGATGAGCTGCTCGGCCAGCCGCTTGGAGTCGACCAGGTCGGTCTTGGTGACGACGGCGACCTTGGGCGTCTTGCGGATCTCGGCGAGCTCCTTGGCGATGAACTTGTCGCCGGGGCCGAGCTTCTGGTCGGCGGGCAGGCAGAAGCCGATCACGTCGACCTCCGCCCAGGTGGTGCGGACGAGGTCGTTGAGCCGCTCGCCGAGCAGCGTACGGGGCTTGTGCAGGCCGGGCGTGTCGACCAGGACGAGCTGCGCGTCCGGCCGGTGCACGATGCCGCGCACGGTGTGCCGGGTGGTCTGCGGTCGGTCGGAGGTGATCGCGACCTTCGTCCCGACCAGGGCGTTGGTCAGGGTCGACTTGCCCGCGTTGGGACGGCCGACGAAGCACGCGAACCCGGAGCGGTACGGGGAGGAAGGGGCATTCATGGCCACCATTCTCCCTGATCACCCGGGCCCGGACGGACGCCGCCCGGCGGCGGCGGTCAGCCGCTCTTCCTGCCGCCGGTCATCGCGCCGACCAGGACCACCACCAGGAGGACAAGCGAGCCGATCAGCCAGTACGGCGACCCGGTCTCCCGCCAGCGGCCGAAGCCCATCACGGTGAGCAGCAGCCCGGCGAAGAACGCCAGTACGCCCATGTCCCCTCCCCTGCACGACCCCGTGCACCGATCCTGCGCGCCGGGACGGCGACGCCCGGACGGCCCCGCGCCCCCCGCCGGACCGGTCATCAGACTATCGGGCGCGGCCGGCCCGGCGGGCGGGTCTCAGCGCGCTTCGGCGCGGGTGCGCAGGACGGCGTCGGGGCCGGCCAGCAGCACCGGGGTGCCGGCGCCGCCGAGGTCCCGGACGGCCGCCAGGTCGGCCTCGGCGGGCTCGTCCGCCTCCCCGACCACGGCGGCCGCCTCCAGGCCCTTGGCGCCGCTGGCCACGGCCATCGCCACGGCGGTCTGCAGCGCGCTGAGGCGCAGCGACTCCAGCGCCACGGTGCCGGCCGTGTAGGTTCGGCCGGTCTCGTCGCGCACCGCGGCACCCTCCGCCACGCCGTTGCGGGCGCGGACGGAACGGGCCAGCGTGATGAGCTTCTTGTCCTCGGGGTCCAGTTCGGTGATCTCACTCATGGGCCCTGAGCATAGGCGGGCGGGCCCCCGCCGTCCGCGCCGGACCGCGGGGCGGACACCCGCCCGCCCGTTCAGCCGTCGGCCTCCCCCAGCAGCGAGCCCCGGCCGGCCGGGGCGAAGAGCGCCAGGGCCTCGTCGACGCGCCGCAGCGCGTCGGCGTCCAGGGTGATCCCGGCCGCCGCGGTGTTCTCGGCGATGTGGCCGGGCGTCCGGCTGCCCGGAATGGGCACCACGTGCTCGTCCTGATGCAGCAGCCAGGCCAGCGCCAGCTGCCCGGGGGTGAGCCCGAGGTCGGCGGCGATGCCCCTGAGCGGGGCGTAGCGGTCGTTGTTGGCCTGCAGGTTGGCCTCGTCGAAGCGCGGGATGTGCCGGCGGAAGTCGTCGTCGCCGAGCCGCCTGACGGTGCCGGTGAGGAACCCGCCGCCGAGCGGGCTCCAGGCGACCAGGCCGACGCCGAGTTCGCGGGCGGCGGCCAGCAGCTCCGGGTCGACCGGCTGCCACATCGACCACTGGGTCTGGACGGCGGCCACCGGGTGGACGGCGTGGGCGGCGCGCAGCTGGGCGGCGGTCACGTTGGAGAGCCCGAGGTGGCGGACGAGCCCGGCCCCGACGAGGTCGGCGACGGCGCCGACGGTGTCCTCGAAGGGCACCTGCGGGTCGGGGAAGTGCGGGTAGTACAGGTCGATGACGTCGGTGCGGAGGTTGCGCAGCGACTGCTCGGCGTAGCCGCGCACGTACTTCGGCTCGGCGTTGACGGCGAGCTCGCCGAAGGCGTAGCCGACCGGGAAGCCGTGCGGCTCGGCGCCCTCCGGGATGCGGAAGCCGAACTTGGTGGCGATCACCACCTCGTCGCGGCGGCCGGCCACCGCCCGGCCGACCAGGGCCTCGTTGTGGCCGTCGGCGCCGTAGCCGTCGGCGGTGTCGATCATCGTGGCGCCGGCGTCCAGCGCGGCGTGCAGTGCGGCGGTGCCGCGGTCGTCGTCGGTCTCCCCGTACATGCCGGGCGAGAGCACCATGGCTCCGAAGCCGACGGGTGCGGTCGTCAGGCCGCCGAGCGAGCGCTCGCTCATCCGGTCCCCCTCGTGGTCGCGTGCGGACCGTTCGACGCTGCCGCGGATCTGACGGGCAGTCAAGTGCATTCCGCACCCCGGACGGGTGCCGGGCAGGGCGGGGCCGGGACCGCGGCGCGGCGGTCCCGGCCCGCGGGGTGGCGGCTCAGTGGCCGACCGGGTTGGGCGGTCCGGGCTTGAGCACCTTGACCAGGGTCTGCGGCCCGTCGGGCGCGGTCTGCGGCCCGCTGTGGCGCTGGCGCCAGTACGGGTTGTCCTGCGGCAGATGGCTGCTCACTCTGCCGTACATGCCGAAGGTGACGACGACGAAGCCGAAGGCGAAGCTGAAGATGACGTTGGGGATCTGGAACGCCAGCCGGTTGGCCGTGCTGTCGAGCACCATCAGGCCGACGAAGCCGGCGAGGATGAACACCACACCGACGATCATGTTGAGCGTGGACGCGAAGTTCCCTCCGATCACGGCGCCGATGATCAGGATGCCGCCGACCACGATCGACAGCACGCTGAGCGCGCCGTTGCTGGACAGCCCCAGCGTCTCCTTGCCGTCCGTGTCGAAGAACCCCACGGTGTCGAAGAGTCCGAGGATGCCGAAGACCACCAGGAACACGCCGCCGAGACCGGCGCCCCAGCGGTAGACCTGGGCGAGCTTGTGGTCCACGGGAAGTTCGTCTTGCAGTTTCATCGCTGCCTCCCGCCGTGCGTCAGCCGTGGCCGTGGTAGTCGCGGTGATAGGGGATCTCGTGCAGGTAGAGCGAGCCGCACTGCTGGCAGGTCCGCAGTCCCGTCCCCCAGTCCGTCTCCGGCCTGGTCTCGGCATCGGGTTCGATCTTGGCGCCGCACATGCCCTCGCTGGGGTTGGCGGTCCGGACGATGTGCCACCTGCTCACCTCGCCGGACGGACCCGCCGGGCCGTACTCCGCGCGCAGTTGGTGCGTCATACCCTCCATGGTGCAAACGTCCGGGCACGCCCGGCAAACGCGGCACGGCACCTCTTCGCACGAACGGCCTCCGTCGAGGGCGGTCGGCGGCACCACCAGGGGCGGCCCCGCGCCCCTGGTGGTACCTGCCTAGTGGTCGGCGAGGGCGTCCTCGGCGTCGGCGTCGGCGCGGACGGGGGCGGCGACCAGGGTGTCGATGCGGTTGCGGCGCCCGGCGGAGCTCTCGGCGTTCAGGCGGATCGCCACCAGGTCGGTGGCCGTCTCGTCCGGGACGGGGATGTCGCAGGAGGAACCCGGGATCGGCACCCGCCCGAGGTGCTTGGCGAGCAGGCCGCCGACGGTCTCGACGTCCTCGTCCTCCAGCTCCAGGCCGAACAGCTCGCCGAGGTCCTCGACCAGCAGGCGGGCGGTGATCCGGTACGAGCCGTCGCCGAGGTCCTCGACCGGGGCGATCTCCCGGTCGTACTCGTCGGTGATCTCGCCGACGATCTCCTCCAGGATGTCCTCGATGGTGACCAGGCCGGCGGTGCCGCCGTACTCGTCGATGACGATCGCCACGTGCGAGCGCATCTGCTGCATCTCGCGCAGCAGGTCGCCGGCCGGCTTGGAGTCGGGGACGAAGACGGCCGGCCGCATGACGGTGCCGACCTGCTCGGACTCGGCCTCCCGGTTGACGTGGGTGCGCCGCACCAGGTCCTTGAGGTAGACGATGCCGACCACGTCGTCCTCGTTGTCGCCGACCACCGGGATGCGGGAGAAGCCGGAGCGCAGCGCCAGGGTGAGCGCCTGCCGGACGCTCTTGTGCCGCTCGATCATCACCAGGTCGGTGCGCGGCACCATCACCTCGCGGACGATGGTGTCGCCCAGCTCGAAGACGGAGTGCACCATGCGGCGCTCCTCGTCCTCGATCAGGTCGTCCTTCTCGGCGAGGTCGACCAGCGCGCGCAGCTCGGCCTCGGAGGCGAACGGGCCCTCCTTGTAGCCCTTGCCCGGGGTGAGCGCGTTGCCGACGAGGATCAGCATCTTGGGAATGGGCCCGAGGATGCGGGCCAGCGGCAGCAGCACGAAGGAGGCGGCGGTCGCCGTGGTCAGCGGGTGCTGGCGGCCGATGGTGCGCGGCGAGACGCCGACCGCGACGAAGGACACCAGCACCATCACGGCGATCGCCGAGAGCACGGCCTGCCAGGTCTTGTCGACGTTCCGGACGAAGACCACGGTGACCAGGACGGCCGCCGCCATCTCGCAGGCCACCCGGATCAGGGTGGCCAGGTTGAGGTAGCGGATCGGGTCGGTGGCCACGGTCAGCAGCCGGGCGGACCCCTTCCGGCCCGCCCGGACGGCCTCCTCGGCACGGAACCGGGACACCCGGGAGATGCCGGCCTCGGCGCACGCCGCGAGCCAGCCGACCACCACCAGCAGCAGAGCCCCGACGAGGAAGCTCGTACTATCACCACTCACGGACGGCCGGCCTCAGTGGGTGGTCGGCGCCGGGGAGATCCCGGACAGGCCGCGGCCGGAGCGCCAGTCGTCCAGGATGCGCTTCTGCAGCCCGAACATCTCCCTCTCCTCGTCCGGCTCCTCGTGGTCGTAACCGAGGACGTGCAGCACGCCGTGCACGGTGAGCAGCTGCAGCTCCTCGTCCATGGAGTGCTGCGAGGGCGCGGCCTTGCCCTGCTGCTGGGCGACCTCGGGGCAGAGCACGATGTCGCCGAGCAGGCCCTGCGGCAGCTCCTCGCCCTCCTTGCCGGGGCGCAGCTCGTCCATCGGGAAGGACATCACGTCGGTGGGCCCGGGCAGGTCCATCCACTGGACGTGCAGTTCCGACATCGCGTCGCTGTCGACGAGGATGACGGAGAGCTCGGACTGCGGGTGGATCCGCATCTTGTCGAGGGCGTAGCGGGCGACGTCGAGGATGGCTTCCTCGTCGACGTCCCACCCGGACTCGTTGGCGATGTCGATCGACATGGAGGGCTTGTGACTCAGCTTTCGGTGCGATGGGACTGGCGCGGGGCACGGGCGCCCCGGCGCTGGACGGGTTTGCGGGCGGGCGCGGTGTCGTCGGCCTCCTGCTGGGCGTCCCAGCGCTCGTAGGCGTCGACGATCCGGCCGACCAGCTTGTGCCGCACCACGTCGGTGCTGGTCAGCACCGAGAAGTGGATGTCGGGCACGTCGGCGAGGATCTCCTGGACGACCTTGAGGCCGCTGCGGGTGCCGCCGGGCAGGTCGATCTGGCTGGTGTCTCCGGTGACCACCACGCGGGAGTTGAAGCCGAGCCGGGTCAGGAACATCTTCATCTGCTCGGGCGAGGTGTTCTGGGCCTCGTCGAGGATGATGAAGGCGTCGTTGAGGGTGCGGCCGCGCATGTACGCGAGCGGCGCGACCTCGATGGTGCCGGCGGCCATCAGCCGGGGGATGGAGTCCGGGTCCATCATGTCGTGCAGCGCGTCGTAGAGCGGGCGCAGGTACGGGTCGATCTTCTCGTAGAGGGTGCCGGGCAGGAAGCCCAGCCGCTCCCCCGCCTCGACGGCCGGCCGGGTCAGGATGATCCGGTTGACCTCCTTGGCCTGCAGGGCCTGCACGGCCTTGGCCATGGCCAGGTAGGTCTTGCCGGTGCCGGCGGGGCCGAGGCCGAAGACGATGGTGTGCTTGTCGATCGCGTCGACGTAGCGCTGCTGGTTGAGCGTCTTGGGGCGGATCGTGCGGCCCCGGTTGGACAGGATGTTCGCCGTGAACACCTCGGAGGGCGCCGGGTGGCCCGGCTCCTCGGCGGCGCTCCTGAGCATGGCGATGGAGCGCTCCACGGCGTCCTCCGTCAGGGGTTGGCCGGTGCGCAGCACCAGCATCATCTCGTTGAAGAGCTGCTCGACCAGCCTGACCTCGGAGCGGTCTCCGGTGGCCGTCACCTCGTTGCCGCGCACATGGATGTCGGTCTGCGGAAAGCCCTGCTCGATCACTCGCAGGAGCGAGTCGGCGGCACCCAGCAGAGTCACCATCGGGTGCTTCTCAGGGATCACGATCCGGGTGCTGGCCTCCGCCTCGCGGCGCGGCTGTCCGTTGGTACGGGTCTGCGGTGTGTCACTCATGGGTCGGCGCGCGGCCTGCCTCATCCCCATCCGTCGTCTCGGGGTGCAGCTCGGGGTCTCCGAGGTCACCAGGGTACGCCGCACGGGCCCTCCGCCGGAGGGCAGGGGCGGTGCGGCACCGCCCGCGGCGGCCGGATTCGATGGTGGGCCACTCGTCCGGACCACGCGAATGGTTTTCCGCTCCGAGGTGTCCCATCAGGGGTGTCCCGTGCCCCTACGACCGGCGGCGGGGGACCGGGATGCGGGCCAGGTCCTCCGCGACGACGATCTCGCCGTCGAAGTGCTTGCGGGCCTCGGCGAGGTGCTGGTCGAGGACCGGGTAGCGCTGCGAGAAGTGGGTGAGGACGAGGGTGCGGACGCCGGCCGCGGCGGCGACCCGGGCGGCCTGGGTGGCGGTGAGGTGCCCGTGCTCGCCGGCGAGGTGGGCGTCGGCGTCCACGAAGGTGGCCTCGATGACCAGCATGTCGACGCCTTCGGCGAGTTCTCCGACGCCGTCGCAGAGCCGGGTGTCCATGACGAAGGCGAAGCGCTGGCCGGGGCGGGTCACGCTGACCTCGTCCAGGGTGACGGTGCGGCCGTCGACCTCGATCCGGCCCTGCTGCTGGAGGGTGCCGACGGCGGGGCCGCGCAGGCCGAGGGCGGCGAGGCGCTCCGGCAGCATCCGGCGGGAGTCCGGTTCGGCGAGGCGGTAGCCGAACGACTCCACCGGGTGCGACAGCCGGACGGCGGACAGCTCGAAGGGGGCGCCGGGCGCCGGCAGCGGGCCGGGGTCGAGGATCGGGCGCTGCCGGAGTTCGGCCGTCTCGTGGAAGGCGGAGGCGTACCGCAGCCGGTCGAAGAAGACCTGGCCGGAGGCCGGGTAGTAGGCGTCCACCGGGTGCGGGACGCGGTCGAGGTTGATCCGCTGGACGACGCCGGCGAGCCCCAGGCAGTGGTCGCCGTGGAAGTGGGTGACGGCGATCCGGGTGATCTGGGTGGCGGAGACCCCGGCGTGCAGCATCTGCCGCTGGGTGCCCTCGCCCGGGTCGAAGAGCAGGCCCTCGCCGTCCCAGCGCAGCAGGTAGCCGTTGTGGTTGCGGTGCCGGGTGGGCACCTGGCTGGCGGTGCCGAGGACGACGAGTTCGCGCTGGGACACCTCAGACCATGCCCTCGCGCAGCTGCACGCCGCCGAGCACGTGCACGTGGGCGTGGAAGACGGTCTGGCCGGCGCCGGAGCCGGTGTTGAAGATCATCCGGTAGCCGTGGCCGTCGATCTTCTCGTCCTCGGCGACCCGGCCGGCCTCGACGAGGAGCTCGGCGGTGATCTCCGGTTCGGCGGCGGCGAGCGCGGCCGCGTTCGGGTAGTGCACCTTCGGGATGACCAGCACGTGGGTCGGCGCCTGCGGGTGGATGTCGCGGAAGGCGACGGTGCGCTCGGTCTCCCGCACGACGGTCGCCGGGATCTCCCCCGCCACGATCTTGCAGAACAGGCAGTCGGGCTGGGCCTCGCCGGCCATGGCGTTCTCCTTGCGGTGGTGCTGGTCCTTCTGACGGTCCGCAGCCTAGGGCATCCGCCGTGGCCCTGAGGGCAGCGGCCGCCCCGGGGCGCGGGGAGGGAGGCTCCCCGTGCCCCGGGCACGGCCGGGCCTGCCGCTACAGCTCCGGGATCGCCGGCGGGGTCTTCGCCGGCCGCTCGGCGAGCGCCTCCAGCGCCAGCCGGACGCCCTCGGCGAGCTGCGGGTCGCGGCCGTCCGCCCAGTCCTGCGGCGCGCAGTCCACCACCACGTCCGGGTCGACGCCGTGGTTCTCCACGCCCCAGCCGTAGCCCTCCAGCCAGAAGGCGTACTTGGGCTGGGTGACGGACGTGCCGTCGACCAGCGCGTACTTGCTGTCGATGCCGATGACGCCGCCCCAGGTGCGGGTGCCGACCACCGGGCCGATGCCGAGCGCCTGGATCGCCGCGTTGACGATGTCGCCGTCGGAGCCGGAGAACTCGTTGGCGAGCGCCACCACCGGGCCGCGCGGGGCGTCCCCGGGGTACGGCTCGGGGTTGGCCAGGTCGCGGCCGCGGTCCCAGCCGACGATCCGCCGGTTGAGCTTCTCGACGATCAGCTGGGAGGTGTGGCCGCCGCGGTTCTCCCGCAGGTCGACGACGACGCCCTCGCGGGCCAGCTCGACCCGCAGGTCGCGGTGGAGCTGCGCCCAGCCGGAGGAGACCATGTCGGGCACGTGCAGGTAGCCGAGCCGACCGCCGGAGCGCTCGCGGACCTCGGCGCGGCGGCCGGCCACCCAGTCGTGGTAGCGCAGCGCCTCGTCGTCGGCGAGCGGGACGACCACCGGGTGGCGGTGGACGCCGTCCTTGCCGGCCACGGTGAGCTCGACCGGCTGGCCGGCGGTGCCCGCGAGGAGCGGGGCCGGGCCGGTGACCGGGTCGACCGGGCGGCCGTCCACGGCGAGGACGGCGTCGCCGGGGCGGACGGCGGCGCCGGGGGCGGCCAGCGGCGAGCGGGCCCGCGGGTCGGAGGACTCGCCGGGCAGGATGCGCCCGATCCGCCAGAGGTCGCCGTCGCGGACGAGGTCGGCGCCGAGCAGGCCCTGCCGGCGGGCGGACTCGGTGCCGCGGCCGGGCGGGGTGACGTAGGCGTGCGAGGTGCCGAGTTCGCCGACGGTCTCCCACAGCAGGTCGACCAGTTCGTCGTGGCTGCCGAGGCGCTCCACCAGCGGGCGGTAGCGCTGCAGGACGCCGGCCCAGTCGACGCCGTTCATGTCGGCGCGCCAGAAGTTGTCCCGCATGATGCGGCCGTTCTCGTCGAACATCTGCCGCCACTCGGCGGCCGGGTCGACGGTGACCCGGACCCGGGCGAGGTCGACGTCGACCTCGTCGTCCTCGCCGGCCTTCTGGTCGGCGGGGACGATCCGCAGCCGGGACTCGTCCAGCACCGCCAGCCGGGAGCCGTCGCCGCTGACCGCGTAGCCGTCCAGGGCGCCGACCAGCTCCTCGGCGCGGCGCTTCTTGAAGTCGAAGCGCTCCAGCACCGGGCGGGGGTGGTCCTCCTCCAGCGAGGCCGCGGTGTCGCCGAGCTCGCCGAGCAGCGGCAGCCGCGTCCAGACCACGCCCTCCTTGGTGGCCCTCAGGCTGCCGAAGGAGCCGCCCTCGACCGGGAAGGGGAGGATGCGGTCGGCGATGCCCTCCAGGTCGACCCGGGTGGCGGCGGGGGCGCCGTCCTCGGTGTCCGCGCCCTCCTTGGCGTCCTTGCCGGACGGCCTGCCGTCCTCCTCCTCGCCGCCGACCGGGCGGCCGGCCCGCTGCGGGCCGAACGGCGACGGGGTGTCGGCGGCCAGGGTGATCAGGTAGGGGCGGCAGCCGGTCGGGAACGACAGGTCGAAGGAGTGCGCGTCGTAGACCGGGTCGAAGCTGCGCACCGACAGGAAGGCCAGGTGCTTGCCGTCGGAGGTGAAGGCCGGCGCGTAGTCGACGAACCGCTGCTGGGTGGCCTCGCTGACGCTGCGGCTGGTCAGGTCGGCGAGCATGATCTGGCGCAGCGACCAGGCGCCGAGCGCCGGGCTGGACCAGGCCAGCCAGTTGGAGTCCGGGCTGAAGACCAGGCCGGTGGCCTCGCCGTTCTCGCTGCGGGCGAGCTCGTGCACGGTGCCGTCGGAGAGCGCGACGAGCAGCACCCGGCCGTCGTGCGAGGCGACGGCGAGCTGCCGGCCGTCCGGCGAGACGGCCAGGTCGAGGACCCGGCCGAGGCCGCCCGCGGCCAGCCGGCGCCGGTCGGCGGCGAGCACCGCGGGCGCGTACTCGAGCGCGTCGTCGCCCTCGGCGTCGGTGACCCAGACGGCGCCCTGGGTGCCGTCGGCGCCGGGCACCACGCGGGCGAGGCGGGCGCGGGCGCCGGGGGTGGCGTCCAGCACCCGGGCCGGGCCCTCACGGTGCGTCAGCCAGTGCACGGTGCCGCGGACGACGACCGCGCTGGCCCGGCCGGTGCGGTCCGGGGCGACGGCGTCGAGCCGGCCGGCGGCCGAGACCGGGTGCGGCTGGCGGCGGGTGCGCGGACCGGCGAGCCGGACGTCCAGGCGGCGCGGTTCGGCGCCGTCCAGGTCGTCGAGCAGCCAGAGGTCTCCCCCGCTGTGCCAGACCACCCGGGTGCCGTCGGTGGTGGCGTTGCGGGCGTAGAACCCGCCGTCGCTGTGCCGGCGCAGGTCGGAGCCGTCGGGGAGGCTGGAGTACAGCTGCCCGGTGCCCTCGTGGTCGGAGAGGAAGGCGATCCTGGAGCCGTGGGGCCCGCCGACCCACAGCGGCGACTCGATGTTGCCGTCCAGGCCGGTGTGCAGCCGCTCGAAGTCCCGCTCGCCGATCCACAGCTTGCCGGTGGTGCCGCCGCGGTAGCGCTTCCAGTGCGCGGGCTCCCGGCTGAAGGCCGACAGCAGCAGCACGCGGTCGCCCTCCGGCTCGAAGGCGAGCCCGCCGACCGGCCCGTACGGCAGCCGGGCCGGCTCGCCGCCGTCCAGCGGGACGGCGAAGGCCCAGGTGCGGCGCAGGGTGGCCTGGCCGGCGGTGGTGACGGCGACCGGGCGGCCGTCGGCCGTCCAGCCGCGCAGCGCGGTGCGGGCGCTGCCCCAGTGGGTGAGCCGCCGGGAGGGGCCGCCGTCGGCGGGGGCGACGTGGATCTCCGGTGCGCCGTCCCGGGTGGACGTCCAGGCGACGTGCCTGCCGTCCGGCGAGAAGCGCGGGTGGCTGACCGGCGTCTGGTCCGCCGTCAGCCGCCAGGCCCGGCCGCCGTCCAGCGGAGCGAGCCAGACGTCGTCCTCGGCGACGAAGGCGACCAGGTCGCCGTGCAGGTGGGGGTGGCGCAGGTAGGCGCCCTGGGAGGTGCTCTGCGGTTCGGTCACAGCAGCACCCTAGGCACCGCCGCGCCACCCCGCAGGGGGTTTCTTCTTGAGCGTACGAACCCGGCGCGAACCGGCCGCCCGCGCGCCCCGCAGGCGGGGAGGAGTCAGGACCAGCGGCCGGTGCGGCCGAGCAGCAGGGCGCCGGCCGCCACGCCCGCCGTGGAGGTGCGCAGCACCGACGGGCCCAGCCGGTACGGTGCGGCGCCCGCCCCGGCGAAGGCGGCCAGTTCCTCCGGCGAGACGCCACCCTCCGGGCCGACCACCAGCACGATGTCGCCCTTCTCCGGCAGCGCCGCGGTGGCCAGCGGCTCGGCGCCGTCCTCGTGCAGCACGGCGGCGAAGGCCGCCGCCGACAGTACCGGCGCCAGCTGACGGGTGGTCACGAGGTCGTGGACCCCGGGGAAACGCAGCCGCCGGGACTGCTTCCCGGCCTCCCGCGCGGTGGCCCGCCACTTGGCGAGGGCCTTGGCCCCCCGGTCGCCCTTCCACTGGGTGATGCAGCGGGAGGCCGCCCACGGGATCACCGCGTCGACGCCGACCTCGGTCATGGTCTCCACCGCGAGCTCGCCGCGGTCGCCCTTGGGGAGGGCCTGGACGACGACGATCCGCGGGCCCGGCTCGGGCTCCTCGCGGACGGTGTCCACGGTGACGTCCAGCGCGTCCTTGCCGTGCACGGCGGTCACCGTGCCGTCGACGCCGAGGCCCAGCCCGTCGGCCAGGGTGATCGCCTCACCGGCCTCCAGCCGCTTCACCGCGACCGCGTGCCGTCCCTCGGGCCCGTCCAGCCGCACCACCGCACCGGCCACGGCCCCGGCCAGCACCGCACTCTCGACGACGAACACCGGCGCAGTCATGACGGGGGCTTCCTTACGAGAGTGAGTACCGAAGGGGCGCGCGGTGGCTCCTACCGGCCGTTGAAGGCGTCCTTGAGGCGGGAGAACAGGCCCTGCTGGCCCGGTGCGAACTGGCCGGACGGGCGCTCCTCGCCGCGCAGCATGGCGAGCCGCCGCAGCAGCTCCTCCTGCTCGGGGTCGAGCTTGGTCGGCGTCTGCACCTCGACATGCACTATCAGGTCGCCCCGGCCGCCGCCGCGCAGGTGCGTGATGCCGCGGCCGTGCAGCGGGATCGACTGCCCGGACTGGGTGCCGGGCCGGATGTCGACCTCCTCCAGCCCGTCGAGGGTCTGCAGCGGCACCTGGGTGCCGAGGGCGGCCGCCGTCATCGGGATGGTGACGGTGCAGTGCAGGTCGTCGCCGCGCCGCTGGAACACCGCGTGGCTGGTCTCGGCGATCTCCACGTACAGGTCGCCGGCCGGGCCGCCGCCGGGGCCGACCTCGCCCTCGCCGGCCAGCTGGATGCGGGTGCCGTTGTCGACACCGGCGGGGATCTTGACGGTGAGGTTGCGGCGGGCGCGGACGCGGCCGTCGCCGGCGCACTCCGGGCACGGGGTCGGCACGACGGTGCCGAAGCCCTGGCACTGCGGGCAGGGGCGGGAGGTCATGACCTGGCCGAGGAAGGACCGGGTGACCTGGGAGACCTCGCCCTTGCCGCGGCACATGTCGCAGGTCTGGGCGGAGGTGCCCGGTGCGGCGCCCTCGCCGGAGCAGGTGGTGCAGGTGACGGCGGTGTCGACCTGGAGTTCCTTGGTGGTGCCGAACGCGGCCTCCTCCAGGGTGATCTCCAGGCGGATCATGGCGTCCTGGCCGCGGCGGGTCCGCGAGCGCGGGCCGCGCTGGCCGCCGGCGGCGCCGAAGAAGGCGTCCATGATGTCGGAGAAGCCGAAGCCCGCGGCGCCGAAGCCGCCCGCGCCCGCGCCGCCGCCGTTGGGCGACAGCGGGTCGCCGCCGAGGTCGTAGACCTGGCGCTTGGCCGGGTCGGAGAGCACCTCGTAGGCGGCGTTGATCTCCTTGAACCGCTCCTGGGTCTTCGGGTCCGGGTTGACGTCCGGGTGCAGCTCACGCGCGAGGCGACGGAACGCCTTCTTGATCTCGTCCTGCCCCGCATCCCGTCGGACGCCGAGTACCGCGTAGTAGTCCGTGGCCACCAAATGCTCCGCTTGTTCCGCCTCTAGAAGGTGCTTGCGTTCGACCGGCTGCGCTCGTTGCGCAGCCCGCTGTTACGACTCGGCCAGGATCTGACCCACGTACCGTGCCACCGCCCGCACCGCCCCCATTGTGCCCGGGTAATCCATCCGGGTCGGACCGATCACACCCAGCTTTGCCACGCTCTGGTCGCCCGAACCGTAACCGACGGAGACGACGGACGTGGAATTGAGGCCCTCGTACTCGTTCTCCCGGCCGATCCTGACCGTCATTCCGGACTCCGCGGTCTCACCCAGCAGGCGCAACAGCACCACCTGCTCCTCCAGTGCCTCCAGCACCGGCTGGATGGTCAGCGGGAAGTCGTGCCCGAAGCGGGTCAGGTTGGCCGTGCCGGCCAGCATGATCCGCTCCTCGTTCTGCTCGGCGAGGGTCTCGAAGAGCGTCGCCAGCACGGTGGAGACGATCGGCCGGTCGCCGGGCTCGAAGGCGTTGGGGAGGTCGTCCAGGACGGAGGGCACGTCCGGCAGCCGGCGGCCTGCGGCCTGGGCGTTGAGCCTGGCCCGCAGGTCGGCCAGCACGCTCTCGCCGACCGTGCCGGGGCAGTCGACGATGCGCTGCTCCACCCGGCCGGTGTTGGTGATCAGGACGAGCATCACCTTCGCGGGTGCCAGTGCGACCAGCTCGACGTGCCGGACGGTGGAGCGGGTCAGCGACGGGTACTGCACGACCGCGACCTGGCGGGTCAGCTGGGCGAGCAGCCGGACGGTGCGGGCGACCACGTCGTCGAGGTCGACGGCGCCCTCCAGGAAGTGCCGGATGGCCCGGCGCTCGGGAGCGGTCATCGGCTTGACCTCGGCCAGCCGGTCGACGAACAGGCGGTAGCCCTTGTCGGTGGGGATGCGGCCGGCGCTGGTGTGCGGCTGGTGGATGAAGCCGTCCTCCTCCAGCGCCGCCATGTCGTTGCGCACCGTCGCCGGGGAGACGCCGAGGTTGTGCCGCTCGACGAGGGCCTTGGAGCCGACCGGCTCCTCGGTGCCCACGTAGTCCTGGACGATCGCGCGCAGCACGGCGAGCCTGCGCTCGTCGAGCGGGCGGACGCTTGGACGCGTGTCGATGAGACGCTCGTCGACCCTGCGCTCGTTGGCCACGGGGCACGCACCTCCGTCTTCGCCCGTTGGACCTGGTGACCGTCCGGTTCCCTGGCACTCTGGATGGCAGAGTGCCAGGACCGTACCTGCCAGTGTAAGTGCCCGACCCCGACGGCTGGAACGGGCCTCCCACGTGATCCTCGACCGATCCGGCGGGCGCGTCCCGTGCCCCGCCCGGCGGCCGGTGGCAGCATCGAAGGCGAGCGAGTTACCGAAGGAGCAGCGATGTCGTCGACACGGCAGCACTCCCGCTTCGCACCGGACCGCGGCCTGACCGGCCGGATGGTCACCACCATGTTCCTGATCGGCCTGGTCTACGTGGGGTTCACCGGGCTGCTGATCGTCCTGCTGCGCGGTGCCTGGCCGCTGATCCTGGTGCTGTCCGGCGGCCTGTTCGTCGCGCAGTTCTGGTTCAGCGACAGGATCACCGAGAAGGCGATGGGCGCCCACGAGGCGTCGCCCGAGGAGTACCCGCAACTGCACGGCACGATCGACCGGCTCTGCGCGCTGGCCGACATGCCCAAGCCGCGGGTGGCGGTCGCCCGCAACGACATGCCCAACGCCTTCGCCACCGGCCGCAACCCGCAGAACGCGGTGGTCTGCGTGACCACCGGGCTGCTGCGCCGGCTGGAGCCGGAGGAGCTGGAGGGCGTCCTCGCGCACGAGCTGTCGCACGTCGCGCACCGGGACGTGGCCGTCATGACGGTGGCCGGCTTCCTCGGCGTCCTGGCCGGCGTGATGACCAGGGTCGCGCTGTACGGCGGCTTCCTGGGCGGCAACCGCAACAGCAACGACCCGAACACGGCGATCGCGCTGATCGTCGTCCCGCTGGTCAGCATGGTCGTCTACGCGCTGAGCTTCCTGCTGACCCGGATGCTGTCGCGCTACCGGGAGCTGGCCGCCGACCGCTCGGCGGCGCAGCTGACCGGGCGGCCGAGCGCGCTGGCCTCCGCGCTGACCAAGGTCACCGGGCAGATCGCCGCGATCCCGACCGAGGACCTGCGCAAGGCGCAGCCGTACAACGCCTTCTACTTCGCCCCGGCGCTGAACGCGCGGGAGGCCGCGTCCCAGCTGTTCTCCACCCACCCGTCGCTGGAGCAGCGGCTGGCGCAGCTGGCGAAGATCTCCGCCGAGCTCGGCCGCTGACGGCCCGGAGAGGACGGTCATGGGATTCCTGGACACCCTGCTCGGGCGGAGCAAGCCGGTGAAGCCGGACCTGGACCAGCTGTTCGGCATCCCGTCCGCCGCGCTCACGCTGGAGGCGGCGGCCGGGTTCCTGCCGACCGGGCTGGGCTCGGTCTGCTTCGCGGCCGTCGAGGGCGGTGCCTTCGAGGAGGTGAAGCGGCAGGTCCGGGCGCTGCTGGACGCGGACACCGACCGCGGCGGCGTCCCGGTGGAGGCCTCCCGCGACGACTACGGGTACTCGTGGCTGCTGGCCCGGCACACGCCGGAGGAGCTGCCGGACCTGGTCAACGACCTGCACGCCGTCAACAGCGAGCTGGAGGCGCACGGCTTCGGCCCGCAGCTGCTGTGCTCCCTGGTGGGCTTCAAGGACGCCGAGGGCCGGTCGCTGGCGCTGGTGTACCTGTACAAGCGCGGCAGCTTCTACCCGTTCGCGCCGGTGCCGGGCGGCGGGGAGAAGCGGAACAGCCCGCTGGAGCTCCAGGTGAAGGCGATGCTCGGCAACGACCTGCGGATCGAGCAGGAGCTGTCCCGGTGGTTCCCGGTCTGGGGCGCACCGGGGCTGTGACGGGCGCACGGCGGCCCGGCGCGCCGTAGGCCGGACGGGGGATGCGCGGGCGTCGGGCTCGTACACTCCGTCCATGCGCAGCAGGCAGTACGGCCCCGACCTGACCCCGCCCTGGAAGCGGCAGCAGCCGGCCCCGGAGGTGGCTGCCGAGCGGGACCTGGTGGTCGAGGAGGCCGCGACCGGGTTCTGCGGGGCGGTGGTGCGCTGCGAGAAGACCGCGGAGGGCCCGACGGTCACCCTGGAGGACCGGTTCGGCAAGCACCGGGTGTTCCCGATGGTGGAGCGCGGCTTCCTGCTGGAGGGCCGCGTGGTGACCCTGGTGCGGCCCGCGGGGCCGGCCCCCGCGCGGGCGCCGGGCCGCACCGCCTCCGGGTCGGTCGCGGTGCCGGAGGCACGGGCCCGGGTGGCCCGGGAGTCGCGGATCTACGTCGAGGGGCGGCACGACGCCGAACTGGTCGAGCGGGTGTGGGGCGACGACCTGCGGATCGAGGGCGTCGTCGTGGAGTACCTGGAGGGCGTGGACGACCTGCCGGCGATCGTGGCCCGGTTCGGGCCCGGCCCGGAGCGCCGGCTCGGCGTGCTGGTCGACCACCTGCTGCCGGGCACCAAGGAGCACCGGATCGCGGAGCAGGTCTCCGGCGGCTCGGTGCTGGTGGTCGGCCACCCGTACATCGACGTCTGGCAGGCCGTGAAGCCCGCCTCCGTGGGCATTCCGGCGTGGCCGGAGGTGCCGCGCGGGGAGGTGTGGAAGGAGGGCGTCTGCCGCCGTCTGGGCTGGCCGGTGGACCCGCCCGCGGCCTGGCGCCGCATCCTCGCCTCGGTCGACTCGTACCGGGACCTCGATCCCGCCCTCCTGGGCCGCGTCGAGGAACTGATCGACTTCGTGACCGCCACGGACTGACCGAGTGGGCGGACCCCTCAGGGGCGCGGTCCCCGCGCCCCTGAGGGCGGGCCCGGCTAGTCGACCAGGTCGCGGACGACGGCGTCGGCGAGGAGGCGTCCGCGCAGGGTGAGGGCGGCGCGGCCGTCGGCGTGCGCGGCGGGGTCGAGCAGGCCCTCCTCCAGGGCGTGCAGGGCGGCCTTGCGGCCGTCCTCGGTGAGGAGGTCGAGCGGGCAGCCGTCGACCAGCCGCAGCTCCAGCAGGATGCGCTCGACCCGGCGGTCCTCCTCTGCGAGGACCTCGCGGCCGAGGGCGGGGGTGCGTCCCTCGGCGAGGGCCCGGGCGTAGGCGGCGGGGTGCTTGGCGTTCCACCAGCGGACGCCGCCGACGTGGCTGTGTGCGCCGGGGCCGGCGCCCCACCAGTCGGCGCCGGTCCAGTAGAGCTCGTTGTGGCGGCAGCGCCCCTCCGGGGTGGTCGCCCAGTTGGAGACCTCGTACCAGGAGTAGCCGGCCCGGCTCAGGGCGTCCTCGGCGATGAGGTAGCGGTCGGCGTGCACGTCGTCGTCGATCATCGGGAGTTCGCCGCGGCGGACGCGGGCGGCGAGCCGGGTGCCCTCCTCGACGATGAGGGAGTAGGCGGAGACGTGGTCGGGGCCGGCGCCGATCGCGGCGTCCAGGGAGGCCCGCCAGTCGTCGTCGGACTCGCCGGGGGTGCCGTAGATGAGGTCGAGGTTGACGTGGTCGAAGCCGGCCTCGCGGGCCTCGGCGACGCAGGCTTCGGGCCGGCCGGGGGTGTGGTGGCGGTCGAGGACCTGCAGGACGTGCCTGCGGGCGCTCTGCATGCCGAAGGAGATCCGGTTGTAGCCGCCCTCGCGGAGCTCGGCCAGGTAGGCGGGGCCGACCGACTCCGGGTTGGCCTCGGTGGTGACCTCGGCGCCCGGGGCGAGCCCGAACTCCTCGCGCAGTGCGGCGAGCATCCGCACCAGGTCGTGGGCGGGCAACAGGGTGGGGGTGCCGCCGCCGAGGAAGACGGTCCGCACGGGCAGGTCGGTGTCGCCGAGGACCTTCCGGGCGAGCCGGATCTCGGCGATCACGTTGTCGGCGTAGGTCTCCTGCGAGGCGACCGCGCCGGAGGAGCGCAACTCGGTGGCGGTGTAGGTGTTGAAGTCGCAGTAGCCGCAGCGGCTGGCGCAGTACGGCACGTGCAGGTAGAAGCCGAACGGCCGGCTGCCGAGCCCGGTGAGGGCGTGCGCGGGCAGGGAGCCGTCGGACGGCACCGGTTCGCCGTCGGGGAGAGCGGAGGGCATACCCCCCATTGTCCCGTACGGCCCGGGTTGCCCCGGAGCCGTACGGGACGGCGGGTGTCAGGCCTCGTTGGAGCCGGCGTACATCTCGGTGATGGCGTCGGCGTACTCGCGCTCGACCACCGGGCGCTTGATCTTGAGGCTCGGGGTCAGCTCGCCGTGCTCGACGTCGAGGTCGCGCGGCAGCAGGGTGAACTTCTTGATCGTCTGCCAGCGCTGGAGCTCGCCGTTGAGGCGCTGGACGAACCCGTTGATCAGCTCGTTGGTCTCCGGTGCGGCGACCACCTCGGCGTAGGACTTGCCGGCCAGGCCGTGCTCGGCGGCCCACGGCATGATGACCGTCTCGTCGAGGCCGATCAGCGCGGTACAGAAGTTGCGCTGGTTGCCGATGACCAGGACGTTGCTGACGAACGGGCAGACCGCCTTGAACTTGCCCTCGACCTCGCTCGGCGCGACGTACTTGCCGCCGGAGGTCTTGAACATGTCCTTCTTGCGGTCGGTGATCCGCAGGTAGCCGTCCTTGTCGAGCTCGCCGATGTCGCCGGTGTGGAGCCAGCCGTCCGGCTCCAGCACCTCGGCGGTCTGCTCGGGCAGCTGGTGGTAGCCGCGCATGACGCCGGGGCCGCGGAGCAGGATCTCGCCGTCCTCGGCGATCCGGACCTCGGTGCCGGGCAGCGGCAGGCCGACCGTGCCGACGCGCGTCGCGCCGTCCCGGTTGACGGTGGAACCGGCCGAGGTCTCGGAGAGGCCGTAGCCCTCCAGGATCGGCACGCCGGCGCCCATGAAGAAGAAGCCGATCTCGGGGGCGAGCGCGGCGCTGCCGGAGACCGAGCCGCGCATCCGGCCGCCGAACGCGGCGCGGATCTTGGCGTACACCAGCTTGTCGGCGACCTTGTGCTGCAGGGTCAGCCCGAACGGGGCGGTGGCCCTGCCGGTGGCGATCTGGTTGGCCTGGGTGGTGCGCGCGTAGTCGCGGGCGACCTTGGCGGCCCACATGAAGATCTTGTACTTGGCGCCGCCCTCGGCGCGGGCCTTGCCGGCGATGCCGTTGTAGACCTTCTCGAAGATGCGCGGGGCGGAGGCCATCAGGGTGGGCCGGATCGCGGGCAGGTTGTGGATGATCCGGTCGACCCGGCCGTCCACGGCCATCACGTGGCCGGTGGCGATCTGGCCGGAGATCAGCGTCTTGCCGAAGACGTGCGACAGCGGCAGCCACATGAACTGCACGTCGTCGGAGCGCAGCAGCCCGCTCTGCTCCTGGGCCAGGCCCTCGTACGCCCAGCAGTCGTGCACCAGGCGCACGCCCTTGGGGCGGCCGGTGGTGCCGGAGGTGTAGATGAGGGTGGCGAGCTGCTCGGGCTCCAGGGCGTCGACGGCCTTCTCGACGGCGTCCGGGTGGTCGACGAGGTAGGCCGCGCCGCGCTCCTCCAGCTCCGCCAGGGTGATGACGGTCAGTCCGGCGGTCTCCGGGGTGCCGGCCGGGGCGTCGAAGAGGATCACCGTCTCCAGCTCGGGCAGCTGGGCCTTCTCCTCGACCGCCTTGGCGAGCTGCTTCTCGTTCTCGGCGAACATCGCCCGACTGGCCGAGTTGCGGAGGATGAACGCCGTTTCGTCGGCGTTGGTGCTGGGGTACACGGTGGTGGTGGCAGCACCGGCGCACATGTTCCCGAGGTCCGCGATGATCCACTCGACCCGGGTGGTCGAGGAGATCGCGACGCAGTCCTCGGACTCGATACCCAGCGACATCAGGCCTGCCGCCACTGCTCTGACCCGCTCCGCGGTCTGCGCCCAGGTGAGTGAGCGCCACTGCTCTGCGCCGGGCGCACCGTCCGCGGCGTGCTCGTCGACCGGCACCGGGTAGCGGTACGCCTCACCGTCGGGTGTGGCCTTTACCCTGCTGAGGAAGAGGTGGGCCACAGAGGGCGGACGCCGCTCGATCATGGACTGCGCGGAACTCAACGAGGACCTCCGGGGGGCGGGTGGCCGAGGGTGAGGGACGGGCGGCCGTGGGGGCAGCCGAACCGGCCCGCCTTGTTAACCAGCAAGTAACAAGAAACCAGGCAGCAGCCTAGGGCGTGAGCGGCCGTTCCGTAAGGGGGTCGGGACAGCTGGCACACCTTCGGACCTGCAGTGCAGACGCGGTCCGCCCCGGCGATAAGGGCGGTCCTAGCACGAAATACCCAGTCGCGAGTAGACCTAAATGAGGATGCGCGCATCCGCGTCGAGGACGAGAGTGTCACGGTGCTGATCAGACTCTTGAGGGCCCACCTATGGCCCTACCGCCAACCGATCCTGCTGCTGGTGCTCCTCCAGCTCGTTTCCACCCTCGGAGCCCTGTACCTGCCCACGCTGAACGCCGACATCATCGACAACGGCGTGATCAAGGGCGACACCGGCTACATCCTGCGGATCGGCGGCGTGATGATCGTCGTCTCGCTCGCCCAGGCCGTCTGCTCGATCATCGCCGTCTACTACGGCGCCCGCACCGCCATGGGGGTCGGCCGCGACATCCGCGCCACCGTCTTCGACCGGGTGCAGAGCTTCTCCGCGCGGGAGCTCGGCCAGTTCGGCGCGCCCTCCCTGATCACCCGCACGACCAACGACGTCCAGCAGGTCCAGATGCTGGTGCTGATGGCGTTCACCCTGATGGTGGCAGCACCCATCATGTGCGTCGGCGGCATACTGATGGCCCTCAACCAGGACGTCCCGCTCTCCGCCCTGCTGCTCGCCGTGGTACCGCTGCTCGGCATCGTCGTCGTGCTGCTGGTCCGCCGGCTGCGCCCGCTGTTCCGCGGCATGCAGGAGCGCATCGACGGCGTCAACCGCATCCTGCGCGAGCAGATCACCGGTATCCGGGTCATCCGGGCCTTCGTCAAGGACGGCCACGAGCAGGACCGCTTCGCCGGCGCCAACCAGGACCTCGCCGACGTCTCGCTGCGGGTCGGCCGCCTGATGGCGTTCATGTTCCCCGCCGTGATGTCGGTGGTGAACGTCTCCAGCGTCGCGGTGCTCTGGTTCGGCGCCCACCGGATCGACAGCGGCGAGATGCAGATCGGCGCCCTGACCGCCTTCCTGTCCTACCTGATGCAGATCCTCATGAGCGTCATGATGGCCACCTTCATGTTCATGATGGTGCCGCGCGCCGAGGTCTGCGCCGAGCGCATCCAGGAAGTGCTCACCACCGAGCCCAGCCTGGCCGCCCCCGCCGTGCCGGTCACCGAGCTCGACGGCCGCGGCCGGCTGGAGCTGCGCGACGTCGAGTTCCGCTACCCCGGCGCCGAGGCCCCGGTGCTCCGCGGCATCGACATCCTCGCCCGCCCCGGCGAGACCACCGCGATCATCGGCTCCACCGGCTCCGGCAAGTCCACCCTGCTCGGGCTCGTCCCCCGGCTGTTCGACGCCACCGGCGGCCAGGTGCTGGTCAACGGCGTGGACGTCCGCGAGATCGACCCGGCGCGGCTCTCCGAGGCGGTCGGCGTCGTCCCGCAGAAGCCCTACCTGTTCTCCGGCACCGTCGCCAGCAATCTGCGCCACGGCCGGCCCGAGGCCACCGACGACGAGCTCTGGCAGGCCCTGGCCACCGCCCAGGCCAAGGAGTTCGTCGAGATGTTCCCCGAGGGCCTGGACGCCCCGATCTCCCAGGGCGGCGCCAACGTCTCCGGCGGCCAGCGCCAGCGCCTGGCGATCGCCCGGGCCCTCGTCCGCAAGCCGGAGATCTACCTCTTCGACGACTCCTTCTCCGCCCTCGACTACGCCACCGACGCCAGGCTGCGCCGGGCTCTGGCCGCCGAGACCGCGGACGCCACCGTCGTCATCGTCGCCCAGCGAGTCTCCACCATCCGCGACGCCGACCGGATCATCGTGCTCGACGAGGGCGCCGTCGTCGGCAGCGGCACCCACCACGAGCTGATGGCCGGCAACCCGACCTACCGGGAGATCGTCCTCTCCCAGCTCACCGAACAGGAGGCGGCGTGACCACCCCCGGCCCCAAGGCCCAGCGCAGCGCCTCGCAGGAGGCCGCCGCCCGGCGCGGCCCGGCCGGCCCCGGCCGCTTCATGGGCGGCCAGGGCGCGGAGAAGTCCATGGACTTCAAGGGCTCCGGCAAGCGGCTGCTCGGCCTGCTCCGCCCCGAGCGCACCCTGCTCTACGGCGTGCTCGCCCTCGGCGCCGTCAGCATCGGCTGCGCGGTCGCCGGCCCGTACGTGCTCGGCCACGCCACCGACCTGATCTTCGCCGGCGTGGTCGGCGCCCAGGCCCCGGCCGGCATCAGCAAGGAACAGGCGCTGGAGGGCCTGCGCCTGGACGGCAAGGGCGGCATCGCCGACATGCTCTCCGCCGTGCCCTTCACCCCCGGCCAGGGCATGGACTTCAACGCCATCGGCACCGTCCTGCTCTGGGTCCTGGCGATCTACGCGGTCTCCGCCGTCTTCGGCATCGCCCAGGGCCGGCTGGCCACCACCGCCATCCAGCGCGCCGTCTACCGGCTGCGCCAGGACGTCGAGTCCAAGATCGCCCGGCTGCCGCTCAGCTACTTCGACCGCCAGCCGCGCGGCGAGGTGCTCAGCCGGGTCACCAACGACATCGACAACATCGGCCAGTCCATGCAGCAGACCACCGGCCAGGTGGTGAACTCCCTGCTCACCATCGTCGGCGTGCTCGGCATGATGTTCTGGATCTCGCCGCTGCTGGCCGTGATCGCGCTGATCTCGGTGCCGCTGTCCGTGGTCGTGGCGGCCAAGGTCGGCAAGCGGGCGCAGCCGCAGTTCGTCACCCAGTGGAAGAGCACCGGCGCGCTGAACGCGCACATCGAGGAGATGTACACCGGTCACACCCTGGTGAAGGTCTTCGGCCGCCAGCAGGAGGCCGCGGAGATCTTCCGCAAGGAGAACGAGGCGCTGTACGCCTCCAGCTACCGGGCGCAGTTCATCTCCGGCATCATCCAGCCCGCGATGATGCTGATCGGCAACCTGAACTACGTGCTGGTCGCGGTCGTCGGCGGTCTGCGGGTGGCGAGCGGCGCGCTGTCCATCGGCGACGTGCAGGCGTTCATCCAGTACTCCCGCCAGTTCAGCCAGCCACTCACCCAGGTCGCCTCGATGTCCAACCTGGTGCAGTCCGGCGTGGCCTCCGCCGAGCGCCTCTTCGAACTGCTCGACGCCCCCGAGCAGACCCCGGAGCCGGCCATGCCGGAGCGCCCCGCCGAGCTGGCCGGCCGGGTCGCCTTCGAGGACGTCTCCTTCCGGTACGAGCCGGAGAAGCCGCTCATCGACAGCCTGTCGCTGAAGGTCGAGCCGGGCCACACGGTCGCGATCGTCGGCCCGACCGGCGCCGGCAAGACCACCCTGGTCAACCTGCTGATGCGGTTCTACGAGGTCAGCGGCGGCCGGATCACCCTGGACGGGGTGGACATCGCCGCGATGTCCCGCGAGGAGCTCCGCTCCGGCATCGGCATGGTGCTCCAGGACACCTGGCTGTTCGGCGGCACCATCGCCGACAACATCGCGTACGGCGCCGACGGCGCCACCCGCGAGCAGGTGGTCGAGGCCGCGAAGGCCGCCCACGTGGACCGCTTCGTGCGCACCCTGCCGGACGGCTACGACACCGTCATCGACGACGAGGGCACCGGTGTCAGCGCCGGCGAGAAACAGCTGATCACCATCGCCCGGGCGTTCCTCGCCCAGCCGTCGATCCTGGTGCTGGACGAGGCGACCAGCTCCGTCGACACCCGCACCGAGGTGCTGATCCAGAAGGCGATGGCCCGGCTGCGGACGGGCCGCACCAGCTTCGTGATCGCGCACCGGCTCTCCACCATCCGGGACGCCGACGTGATCCTGGTGATGGAGAACGGCTCCATCGTCGAGCAGGGCTCGCACGACGAGCTGATCGCCGCCGAGGGCGCGTACGCGCGCCTCTACCAGGCGCAGTTCGCCGAGGCGGTCGCCGAGGTCGACTGATACGGCGTCGTCGCGCCGCCCGCGTCGGCGGACGTGCCACGAGGGGGAGGTCCGGTGCACCGGGCCTCCCCCTCGGCGTTCGTGCCCGGTGCGGGCAAGGGCCGGTGTGCACGGGGTGGTGTACGCACCGGGCCCGGGACGGCCGCGCTAGCGTGGCGGGGTGACCGACACCGATGCGGCGCTCGCCGACCCGTTCGAGACCTATCGGCGCTATCTGGGTGCCGTCGCCTACCGGTTGCTCGGCTCGGTGGCCGACGCCGAGGACGTGCTGCAGGAAGCGTGGCTGCGCTGGCAGGCCGCGGACCGTTCCCGGGTGGAGGAGCCCCGCGCGTTCCTGACCACCGTGGTGACCCGGCTCTGCTACGACCAGCTCGGCTCGGCCCGGGTCAGGCGCGAGGAGTACTACGGCGAGTGGCTGCCCGAGCCGGTGGTCGCCGAGGAGCCCACCCCCGCCGAACTCGCGGAGCTCGGCGAGTCGGTGTCGATGGCGGTGCTGACGGTGATGGAACAGCTGAGCCCGGCCGAACGCGCCGCCTTCGTGCTGCACGACGTCTTCGCGGTCGGCTTCGACGAGATCGCCGCGACCCTGGAGCGCAGCCCGGAGGCCGCCCGGCAGCTCGCCTCCCGGGCCCGCAGGCGGGTGCGCGAGGGCAGCCGGCGGGGCACCGTCGACCCGGCCGAGCACCGGCAGGCGGTGAGCGCCTTCGCCGCGGCCACCGCGGGCGGCGACCTCCAGGCGCTGCTGGCGGTGCTCGACCCGGACGTGGTCTGGCACTCGGACGGCGGCGGCGTGGTCACCGCCGGGGTGCGGCCGATCGTCGGCGCCGACAAGGTCTCCCGGCTGGTGGTCGGGCTGGTGGCCAAGTGGTTCACGCCGGAGAGCTCGATCGTCCTCGCCACGGTCAACGGCGAGCCCGGCATGGTCGTGTACTCCTCGCCGGGGGTGGTCGGCGGCGTGGTGGCCTTCACGGTGGTCGACGGTCTGATCACCGAGACGTACGTGGTCGTCAACCCGGAGAAGCTCACCCACGTGCACTGAGCCCCGGCAGGACCCGACCCGCGGACGGAAACGGCCCGCGGACGGGAACGGCGGATCGGCGTGATCCACGGGTTCTCCCGGCGCTAAGCGGATTACTTATCCTATTAAACAACCCCGGAGCGGATTGTCAATCCGGTTAG